>JBDHMC010000068.1:0-9937 GCA_039656355.1 Gemmatimonadota bacterium
GCCCTTTCTGTGACATCTGTGGGGGTGGCCCCCGCATCCAGCGTTCTCGAGCCCGGAAGCTTCCTCCAACTCATAGCTACACCTCTCGCGTCGGATGGGAGGACCCTTGATTCCCGGTCCGTGACCTGGTCCAGCTCCGACTCGGAAACGGCCCGAGTGAGTGGCTCCGGATTGGTGACGGCCCTGACGGAGGGGACCGCTACCATCACCGCTGTGAGCGGGGGTCTCTCCGCTGAGGCAAACGTCAGGGTCTCCATCCCTGTGGCCTCGGTGGAAGTGACGCCGGCTTCGGCCGTCTTGGACCTTGGGGAAACCCTACAGCTGGCCGTCTCGGCGAAAGACGTCGGGGGAGCCGTCCTTACCGGTAGAGACGTAACCTGGACCTCCAGTGACGACGGTGTGGCCACCGTGGACGGGAATGGGTTGGTCACGACCTTGGCGGTAGGCTCGGTCACCATCATCGCTACCGTGGAGGGGAGGGCCGGGGCGGCGACCATCGGCGTCCACTCCCTGTTGAGTATTTCCACAAGTGTGCTCTCGGAGGGAGTAGTCGGCGAATCTTACAACCAGACCCTGGCTGCTATGGGAGGAGACGGCACCTACGCCTGGTCCATCAGCGAAGGCACGCTTCCGGCGGGGTTGTCCCTGGTCGGGTCCACGGGTGCGATCGGCGGTAGTCCCACTGCGTCAGGCACGAGCGACTTCACCGTGATGGTGGTGAGTGCCGGTCAGACCGCTACCAAGGCGGTATCGATCGAGGTATTCCCCGTTCCCGTGGCTTCGGTGGAAGTGTCTCCCTTCACGGTGACCCTGACTCCGTCACAAACCCAACAGTTCACGGCCACTGCCAGGGACGCCGCAGGGAACCTCCTCACCGGCCGGGCGATCACCTGGGCCTCCAGCGAAACTTCGGTGGCGACGGTGACCAACACGGGCCTGCTTACGGCCAAGACTCTGGGTTCAAGCACCCTAACGGCAACCATAGGAGGGTATCCGGGTTGGGCGGCGGTGACGGTTCACAACGTCCTGGCCGTCTCAGACACCGATCTGGAATCCGGCGTAGTGGGTATGCCCTATACCCACACACTGTCCGCTGCTGGTGGCGATTCGAGGAACACCTGGTCCGTGTTCGCTGGAAACCTTCCGGGGGGGCTCAATCTTCACTCCGTGACAGGACTGATCAGTGGCACCCCCACCTCTTCGGGCATCTCCAGCTTCATCGTTGAGGTCACCAGTGGTGACGGGCAAACCGCCACGGCGGGGCTATCCATTGTAGTCCATGAGATCCTCAGTGTAGCCACTACCGTGTTGGATGATGGAGTCGTGGCGGACGTTTACAGCCAGACCCTGGCCGCTACAGGTGGAAATGCACCCTATACCTGGGCGTTGAGTGCCGACACCCTTCCCACAGGGCTGTCCCTCGACCGTACCACTGGGGTGATCAGCGGGGCCCCCCTCTCGGAGGGCACCAGCGACTTTACCGTCGAGGTCACGAGCAGCGAGCCCCCCTCTCGGAGGGCACCAGCGACTTTACCGTCGAGGTCACGAGCAGCGATAACCAGACCGCAATCAGGATTCTCTCCATTTCGGTTCAGGCGGTGCCTGTAGCCTCTGTGGAGGTCACTCCACCGTCCGCTACCGCCACCATCGGGCAAACCCAGCAATTGACCGCCACCCCCAGGGATGCTGCCGGGAACGATCTCACGGGTCGGACCGTTGTTTGGGAGTCCAGTGATGAGAGCGTGGCCACCGTAGATACTGATGGCCTGGTAACAGCTCTGGCTGTTGGCTCACCCACCATCACCGCAACGGTCTCAGGGGAGACGGACATGGCCACCATTACCGTCTATGCCGTTCTCGGGGTTCTTACCAGCTCACTGGCCGATGGAGTCATGGGCGTGGCATACAACCAGAACCTGGCCGCAACAGGCGGGAATGGCACCTATGCCTGGACGGTGATTTCCGGCGTCCTCCCGGCGGGCCTCACTCTCGACGGTGCAACGGGTGTGATCAGCGGTACACCTACCGCCATCGGCACAGAGAACTTCACGGTTGAGGTGGTCAGCGGACTCCAGACGGTCACTAGGGTCCTTTCCATAACAATCTCGTAATCCCGAAAGCTGGTCGGATAAACGGCCATCCTCTCCGTGGTCCCCCGCTTGACGCGGGTAGGTGAGGGCCAGTATTCCTCTCCATGGGAGCCCCCTCCCCGGCGCACGTGTCTTTTCAGCGCCGAACGCTAACCTTACTCGAAATCGAAATGTCCCGGTTTGCCTCATCTCCTCGAGGAGGGCTCGGGACTCATAACCTCTTCCCTTCGGGGGGTCCTCATGCGCACTCTGTTCAGCTTTTTCGTCGTTGTCGCCTTTGTTTGGGCACCTGCCCCTCCGGCTACAGCCCAATCCTCCGCCGATTCTCGCCCGGACCCGGATCTCTACGGGGATTTGCATTGGCGAAACATCGGTCCCGAGGGAAATCGTTTTAGTGCAGCGGCCGGCATCCCTGGAAACCCATTTGTTTACTACGTGGGGGCAGCGTCGGGGGGTATCTATAAGACCGACGATGGTGGTGTGCATTGGGACGCCATCTTTGACGATCAGCCTGTCCAATCCATCGGCGCTCTTGCCGTGGCGGCCAGCGATCCGAACGTCGTTTGGGCCGGCACGGGGGAGGGAAAGATCCGTAGCCACATTTCCTTGGGGCAGGGGATCTACAAATCCACGGATGCCGGCGAGTCCTGGACCCTCATGGGTCTGGAGAACACTGGTCGTATCCCCAGAGTGGTAATCCACCCGGGTAACCCCGACATCGTTCTAGTTTGCGCACTGGGTCACGCCTACGGGCCCCAACCGGAACGAGGCGTATACCGCACTACCGACGGGGGCACAACTTGGGATCGGGTGCTCTTCGTAGATGAGAACACGGGCTGCTCCGACCTTGCCATGGATCCCTCGAACCCCCGTGTGCTTTTCGCGGGGACTTGGCAGCTCGAGATCCACACCTGGGGGCGGACCAGCGGTGGCCCTGGGGGTGGTCTCCACGTCTCCAGAGATGGCGGTGCTACCTGGACACGCCTCTCCGGAAATGGGCTTCCTGAGAAACCGGTTGGTAAAGTGGCCGTCGCCATAGCTCCGTCGAACCCCCAGCGGGTTTTCGCCATGTTCGAGACAGGTGACGGAAACCCCTGGAACGGTGATCCGACGGAAGACGGACAGCTTTGGCGTTCCGAGAATGGAGGCCGAAGCTGGGCGATGATCAGCCGAAACAGAAACGCCATGGGCAGGCCCCACTACTATTCGAGGGTGGCGGTGAACCCTGATGACGAAAACGAGGCCTACTTCCTCACGGCCTCCTTTGTGGTTTCCCTCGATGGCGGGAGCACTCTCCGAACTGTAAGTCGCTCCAATGCACCTGGAGGCGACCATCACGACATGTGGATCGATCCCACTGACGGCGACCGCATGATCGTGGCTCACGACCAGGGCCTTTCCATTTCCATCAACCGAGGCAAGACCTGGTTTCGGCAGCGCCTCACCAACGCCCAGATGTATCATGTCACGGCGGATAATGCGGTCCCCTACAACGTCCTGGGCAACAAGCAGGACGAGCCTACCTACCGAGGCCCCAGTAACAGCCGGCTCGGTGGAAGAGGAATTCCCAGGGGGATGTGGCATCATGTGGGTGGGGGTGAAAGCGGATGGGCCACACCCGATCCCACGGATCCCAACGTCGTGTGGTCTTCGGCTTCGGGCTCGGGGATGGTGGGAGGCATCGTGGTTCGCTACGAGGAAGATCGGCGCCAGTACCGTAGCGTAGAGGTTTGGCCGGAACAGAGCCGGGGAGCGGCCTCCGGTGTCCGTTACCGGTTCGTTTGGGATGCTCCCATCCACATCTCCCCCCATGACCACAACACGGTGTACGTGGGAAGCCAGCATGTACACCGAACACAAAACGGCGGCCAAAGCTGGGAAGTTATCAGTCCGGACCTCACTCTCAACGACCAGAGCCGAATGGGTCTCTCGGGCGGACTCACCGGTGACAACATCGGGGTGGAGTATGCGGGCGTGGTTTTTGGGATCGCCGAGTCGCCTATCGAGGCCGGACTCATCTGGGCCGGCACCAATGACGGACTCCTCCACATCACTCGGGACGGTGGGGCCACATGGACCGATGTGACCGGAAACATGCCCGGGATGCCAGAGTGGATCGCTGTTCGGAGCATCGCTCCGTCCCGGTATAACCCTGGTACGGCCTATGTGGCCGCCGACGGCCACCAGGTTAACATCCGAGACCCCTACGTTTATCGGACCCGTGACCACGGCCAGAGCTGGGAGAAGATCACCGACGGGATCCCTCCGAGCATGCTCAGCTACACCAAGGTCATCACCGAGGACCCTGTGAGAGAGGGACTCTTGTATCTGGGAACCGAGAATTTGATCTACGTTTCCTTCGACGACGGGGACCACTGGCAGCCACTACAGAACGACCTGCCGCATGCGCCGGTCTCCGGAATCGTCGTCCAGGAGCATTTCAACGATCTGGTCATCGGAACCTACGGCCGGGGCTTCTGGATCCTCGATGACCTCAGCCCTCTCCAGCAGTTGACCACGGAGGTCATGGCGTCCGATGCGCACCTCTTCGCGCCCAGGGCGGCGTACCGGTTCCGGGAAATAACCAGACCGTCCACACCGTACGACGATCCCACCACTGGAGAGAATCCGGAGTATGGGGCGTCCATCAACTACTGGTTGGCGGCTCCGGCCGGGTCCCGGCCAGCCATCTCCATCGAAGATGAGACGGGGACGCTGGTCCGTACCCTTCAGGGCACCAACCACGCGGGGGTGAATCGGATCCATTGGGACCTTCGAGATGAGCCGAACGACGGTGTCCGACTTCTCACGGGCCACCTCTACGCTCCTCACATCCAGGTAGGATCAGAGGGCCGATCGGCGCCTGGCTCTTCCAGGATCTCCATCCTCATGCCTCCTGGACGGTACACCGTGAGGCTGGCCGTGGATGGCCAGGAGTTCACGCAGGATCTCACCGTGCTCAAGGATCCGAACACATCAGGGACCGAGGCGGACATCGCCGAGCAGGTAGCCTTCCTCGAAGCCATTCGGACGGACCTTGTTGAGGCCGGCTCGGCCGTCGAGCGGGTCGAAACTCTCCGGGTTCAGCTCCAAACTCTGGCGCGTTTCTCGGATGACGAAGAAGTGACCTCGACGGTTGAGGGTTTGAGCCGGACGCTCCAGGATCTGCAGATGAACATGGTGGACCTCCGCCTCACCGGGCAGGGCCAGGATGGGGTCCGGTTCGGAGCGAAGCTTCTCCAGAAGTTCGGGTACCTCACTGGGGGGGTATCAGTGGCGGACTTCCCGCCGACCGATCAGGACCTGGAGGTGCAACGGATACTCCACGATCAACTGGACGACCACCTCAGGGCACTGGCCGCTATCGAGGCTGGGGATCTGGCCGAGCTGAACGCACTCCTCCTGGCGAAGGAGATTGGGATCATCGGAAGTGGGGGAGGATAGAGTCCGACTCGTCGGTGGGACCGAGTTGAATCCAATAGGAATGGGGGGTGCAATCTGCACCCCCCATTCTGTTACTTCGGCGAAATGACCTGTCTGATATACCGGTCTGATCTAGAAGAGTCCCACCACCTTGCCCGTCTCCGGATCAACGTCGATGCGCCGGTAAGCAGCATCGGAAGCCGTCCCAGGCATCAGCTTGATGTCCCCTGCCACAGGAACCACGAAGCCGGCGCCCCGATACGTTAGGACGTCCTGGATGGGCAGAGTCCAGCCCGTCGGCCGGCCCTTCAGGCCGGGATCGTGTGAGAGACTCAGGTGTGTCTTCACCATACACACACCCATCTGGCTGAGTTCTGCGTCGGCTTCCACCTTGGCGATTTTCTGCTCGGCCGTAGGCGAGTAGGTGACCCCATCGGCGCCATACACCTGGGTTGCGATCTTTTCGATCTTGGTCTTGAGGGAGTCTGAGTCCGAGTAGAGGAACCTGAAGTCCGGCTTGTCCTCGCAGGCTTCCACTACGACGTTGGCAAACTCTGTTGCCCCTTCACCCCCCAGCTCCCAGTGCTTCGAAACGGCGAAGCGTGCGCCGGCGGCTTCAGCGGCTTTCCGCACCACCTCCACCTCGTCGTCGGAGTCCGTATAGAAGTGGTTGAGACAGACGACGGGGTTTACCCCGGCCTTCCGGACTGTCTCGATGTGGGCCACCAGGTTCTCGATGCCCGCTTCGACGAGATCGGGATGGGAGTTGGTGTATGCTTCGTCCAGGGGCCTGCCCGGGAAAACGCCCGGTCCGCCGCCGTGCATCTTGAGGGCCCGGACGGTGGCAACGATGACCGAGACGTTGGGCGTGAGGCCGCTAAACCGGCACTTGAGGTTCCAGAACTTCTCGAATCCGATATCGGCTCCGAACCCGCTCTCCGTGATGTGATAGTCGGCGAGCTTCAACCCCACTTTGTCCGCAATGATCGAGGATTGGCCAATAGCGATGTTGGCGAAGGGCCCGGCATGCACCAGTGTGGGTTGCCCTTCGATGGTCTGCAGCAGGTTCGGATTGATAGCCCGAGCCATGAGCGCGGTCATGGCGCCACCGACTTCCAGGTCACCGGTGGTGACCTCATTCCCCTGCTTGTCCCAGGCCACGACGATCTTGTTCATGCGCTCCCGCATGTCGGCAAGACTTGTAGCGACCGCCAAAATGGCCATGACCTCGGAGGAGACCGTAATCTGAAAGCCACTCCGTAGCATGAAGCCGTCCATCTTCCCGCCGATGCCGATGACAATCTCGCGCAGGGCCTGGGCGCAGAAGTCCATGGACCACTTTATGTTCATGTTGCGGGGGTCCATGTTCAGGCGCCGGAGGTTCTTCTTCTCCAGGATATCGTCGCCGTAGTTGAACTCGTGCTGCATTCGGCTCGTGGCGGCCACCATTGCCAGGTTATGGGCGTTGTTGATGGCGTCGATGTCCCCGGTAAGGCCGAGGCTGAAATCAGTGAGGGGGATGCACTGCGCCAGGCCACCGCCTGCGGCTGACCCCTTGA
Source organism: Gemmatimonadota bacterium (assembly GCA_039656355.1). Taxonomy (GTDB): domain Bacteria; phylum Gemmatimonadota; class Gemmatimonadetes; order Longimicrobiales; family Gaopeijiaceae; genus JABDNZ01. The sequence continues at coordinate 7,073 of JBDHMC010000068.1, forward strand.
TGTTGAAAGTCGGCCCGCTGGAGGGTTGGCGGATCGCCGAAATGACGCTCTTCCCCAGCCGTCCCATCCCCTGGGCCAGACCCATGGTCGTGGTGGATTTCCCCTCACCAAGCGGAGTGGGTGTGACCGCCGTCACCTCGATGTACTTCCCGTCAGGCTTGTCCTTGAGCCGTTCCAGGATGCTCAGGTAATCGAGTTTGGCCACATAGTGGCCGTAGGGTAGGAGTTCCATCTTCTCCAAGCCCAACTCGTCGCCCAACTCGTACACCGTTTTCATGTCCGCTTCGGCTGCCTCGGCGATCTGCCAATCAGCCATCGTGGTCGGATCGAGTTTTGCCATGATTCTATCGTTTCCCCCCTGGAGTATCGGGTGTTTTTTCCAATCGCCTTTGTGTCGTCGGCGGATGCCTGCCGGACGAGCAAGAAACAGTCCATGAGGGTATGATCTGAGGCGAAATCAGACAAGGGAGAATCGCGCCTTCATCGCTTTGGCCGGCCATCGGGCAAAAGCATAGACGGCCCCTCCGGGGGCCGCCTTTTTCCTTATGGCGATTTGGCCTCTCGGTCCCTCAGGTCGGCGGCATCAACCCGATCCCCGGCTTCGGCTCCTTGGGCCTGGCGATCCGCCGGAACTCGAACCCACCCATATTGAGGGTGGGTAAGGCTCCGCACACCAGGACCGATTGCCGCAGGATCAATCCTCCCACCAAACCCAGTGCAGCGCCGAGGGAGATCATTGCCAGGGAGCTTCCTGCGCCGGCATCCGCCCGGTACGCCATCACCATGAGGATCAAGGGCACGCCGAGCCCCAGAAGGAAATACCCGACCACAAAGGATCGCTTCCGCAGAATCCTCTCCGCGGATTCCCGCGAGTCGGGCCCACCGAACGCTGCCTGGAGAAAGAAGATGATGGCCAAGACCTCGAGGCCCACCAGGATCACCGCCTCAAGGGTCATGATTCTGAGGGGTTCAGCCATATCCTGTCCCCCCAAACCCAGGGCCATCGCAAGCATGATGGTAAAGTGGCCGGTCACAAGGGCGGAAACGACGAAGACGACAGGAACCACTCCGGATCGCCAGAAAGGAATGCCCTTCGAAGAGCTGAGAAGGATCCCCGTATACGCCATTGTCCCAATGGCAAAGACGATGCCTGCCACTGCGATGGTGTTTAAGAGGGTTATCCCTCCAGAGAGCTGGGTCGCTTCGGTGAACAGGTGAAGCACGAAGTGCAGGAGGGCCAGGATCATGAAGACTGAGATGATCCAGAACCCCCTGGCCATCCAGGATGTCCCTGGCTTCATGCCCGCGAGGATAGCCCGGGTTGGCGAGCCCAGATCGGCAAGGAGGCAAACGCTCCCGATGGCGAGGGCTGGAAACCCGATCCAGAGCCCGATGGTGGTTGAAGCCTCGGCCCCCTCGCCGATGAGCCAGTTCACGGCTCCGATGGTGTAGGCTCCACCACCAATTCCTCCGAGGAACAGGTAAATGGCGATCCACCACCCCCACTCGCGCTGCAGTTGACCATTGGCATAAGGATTCATGGTGCTTTTCCCGTTATCTCGGAGGGAGATAGTAGACTTTGGGCTTGTTCCCGAATTCCGGGTTCAGTACTTCGCCGCGATAGGTCTTGATGAGCCATGACACTTCGCTGTCAGGGTCATCAAGGTCTCCGAAGGTCCGGGCATTGGCCGGGCAGGCTTCTACACAGGCCGGACCTCTTCCCTCCGCAACCCGGTCACGACAGAAGTCGCACTTGGTGGCGACCCCGATCCCGGACTTCTCTTCCCACGCTTTCTTGACGAACTCCTCGTATGGGGAAAGGGGTAAGCCGTCGGGGAAGTAACTCTCCCATTTCTCCACCGAGTATCGGGCGCCGTAGGGGCAGGCCATGATGCAATACTTGCAGCCCATACATTTGTCCTTCTCAACAATCACGACTCCGTTGTCAAGCTGGACTGTGGCGCCCGTAGGACACACCTCCATGCAGGACGGCTCCTCGCATTGCATACAGAGGACCGGCAGAGACTGCCTCACTGAATTGGGGAATTTTCCCATCTCCCCCTTCAGGAGCCTGGCCCAGAAAACTTCGGGAGGTGTGTGATTGGCCGTCTTGCAAGCCATGACGCAGGCGTAACAGCCGTAGCATCGTTTCAGATCGATGACCATTCCATAGCGCGGCATACGCATCTCCACAGAGGATCCATGATTCACGGTTGGGTCGACCATGACCTCACTCATGAGTCCGCCTTATAGATCTTCACCCGGCAGCAGATGTCCTGGTTGAAGGTGAGAGGATCGGTGTGCGGGAGATCCATCTCCACCAGGTCGTTGAAGAAAACTCCTTTGCCCTTGGCGATGGGCATGTAGTTCCCCCAGTGCCCTGCCACGGCGGCCACGGCCAGATGATGGGGTTCGATGCCTTCTGTGAGAGCGATCCACCCCCTCACCCGGTGGCCCTGAGGATTCTCCATCCAGACCCAGTCTCCCTCCGCCAAACCCTTCTCGGTCGCCGTGTCGGAATGGATTTGGATGGCGTAGACATGGGGATCCTCCTGGGAAAGCTCATCCAGGTAGGGGTTCTGTTGGGTCATGGAGTTGCAGTGCATGACGGCACGCCAGTAGAAAGCGTGCATGTCGAAGGCAGGGTCAGTCTCGGTGTGGGTGGGGCAAGGGTACCAATCTGCCAAAGGCTTGAACCGGGACCAATCGAAGTCGAAGAAGTCTTTCCCGCCGTACTCGTCCCATAGTTTTGTGATCTTCTCCCTGGAATCGATGAAATACTCGAAGTAGACCGGGACTCGGGACGGGTTGAACCACTTCCAATACACGTCTTCCTTCTTCTTGGGCCAGGTGAAAACCCCTTTC
>JBDHMC010000069.1:0-8496 GCA_039656355.1 Gemmatimonadota bacterium
CAGGGTCCTCGCTCCCCCCACCGCCCTCACTCCCAAGCCCTCCTCAGGGGGTGGGCTTCCGTGTTGAAGATCACCTCGTCGAAGTCCAGTGTTCCAGCAGGGGCGAAAAGGAGGTATGCGTACTTCAAGGTTTCGGCCAGGAAGAAACTCTCCATGGCATCGGCCTGTTCCTTGGTCCGGACGTCATCGAGATGGGAGAATCCGATATCATTCCGGCACCATTGGACGATGCGTTGGAAGATATCCAACCCCATGGCCTTGTATCGGTTGTCACCGGTTAGGGTGTAGAGGATGTACGCCGACTCCAGCGCTTCGGGTCGGAGGGGGTATCCGCCATGAACCACCTCCATGGTGGAGTAGTCCATCTGCTCCGGCTCCACATCGTATGTGGTCCACATCAGATGCACCGACTCCATGAGTCGAGACGCCCTGTCCAAGTCTCCGCCAAGTGCCAGGACCCCAGGCCAAAAGGCGTCTAACGCACCGTAACGAGTCGCCGTTCTCTCGCCGGTATTCATGTCGGTTTGACCGTACCATAGGTTCCCTTCCACCTCATCTGCCAGGTACCGATTCACCGGGCCGATACTGGCGTCCCACATCTCTTTGAAGTCCGGGTCGTCGAAGAGGAGCCAGGCTTTGAGAAGGTATTCGTAGTATGAATCGATCATTCCCGAGAGGTGGGATGATGTGTTCTGCCACTCTCCGGTTTCCACGTCGATGGTTGTGCCTACCAGCCCGATCTCGGAGCGGCGGGAGAAGACCGCCGCAACTCCTGCCTTCGCAGCGTCATAGTAGACCGGGTTTCCCGTTATTCGGCTCAGGGCGCCGAATTCCAGCATCAGGGTTCCGATCTCAGCCGGGTTGTTTACCTGCCACTCCTTCTCCCCGGTTCGGAGGTTCACCCGCACATAGGGCATGCCCGTGGCCGATTCGAAGGCTGGGAGGAGCCGGTCGGCGAGGTCCGTCGCCAGGTCCAGGAACCGGGGATCTCCGTCCATTTGGTAGGCCGTCAAAAGGCCACCTAGCAGGCGGATCGTCACCTCGAAGACCTGGACTGAGAAGTCGTGGTCGAAGGAAAGTCCCTCGAAGATCAACTCTTTGGCTTCTGCGGCCTCCTCCTCCAACCCCATGAGGAGCATGGTGTCGTATGCATCCAGGGGCGTCATGACCAGGGAGGTGCCGTACCAATTCCTTCCCGTTCGGCTAAGGGGTCTGAGGGCATCCATTCCCCGTGCGTATTCCAGATAACCGTTCCAGGCATGAAGGAACTCCGACTTCACGGCCTCGGCCACTTCGGCATTGGAGGGGAGGTCCGACTGGCTTGGAGGTCGGGCCTCCTGGGCCGTTCCCCAGGACGACGGCTCAGGGCCCATCTCCACCTCCAGAATTCCACCTTCGGCGATCTCCCGGTGGTGAAGGTAGGTCCGGTTCAGAGGGACCCCATTCAGATGGGCAGATTGGATGTAGCGAGCGTCGTCCGAGGTGCCGGGAGCGCTAATCGTGAAGGTGCGGCCCCCACCAACGTCGACAGTGGCCTCGGGGAAGAGGGGGCTCCCCAGGACCCAGATCCCGTCTGCCGGATTTACCGGATAAATCCCCAGAGCCGAAAGGACATACCAAGCCGTCATCTGGCCACAGTCCTCGTTTCCGCTCAGACCGAAAGGGGTATCGTCATATTGTGTTCTGAGGATCTCCCTGACCCGGTCTGCCGTTTTCGACGGACGCCCCGCGTAGTTATAGAGGTAAGCGATGTGGTGACTGGGCTCATTCCCATGGGCGTACTGTCCGATGAGGCCGGAGATGTCGGCAGAGACGTTCTCACCGGTGATCACGGAGTCCATCTCGAAGAGTGAGTCCAGCTTGGCGAGGAACCGGCCGTCCCCGCCCATCCCCTCCATGAGTCCTCGGACGTCGTGAGGGACGAACCAGGTGTGCTGCCAGGCGTTTCCTTCGGTGTAATCGGTTCCTTCCCTGTGGTCGGACCGGCGTGGATCGAAGGGTTCGGCCCACTCACCTTCTGCAGTCTTCCCCCGCATGAAACGGGACTCTGGATCCAGGAGGTTTTTCCACCAGGAGGACCGGACTATGAAGTGCTCATAGACTTCCTCCACTTCCAGATCGAGAGCCATGGATGCGATGGCCCAGTCGTCGAAGGCGTACTCCACAGTTTTGGTGACCGACTCCCTCTCCAGCTCGGTGGGGATATATCCGAACCCTTTGTAATACTCCAACCCTCTGTGGTCTTCATTGGCACTCTTCACCATTGCCTCCAGGGCCTTGTCGGCATCGAAGCCACGAAAGCCCTTTCGGTAGGCATCAGCGATCACCGGAACCGCATGATGCCCTGTCATGGTGTTGGTTTCGTTCCCCACCAGAGACCAGACCGGCAGGAGTCCATGCTCGTCATAATAGGAGAGCATGGAGTTGATCAGATCGTCCACCCTGTCTGGGTCGATGAGGGTGAAGAGAGGGTGAGCGGCCCTGAAGGTGTCCCAGAGGGAAAAGATGGCGTGTTTCCGATAGCCCTCGGCCGTATGAATCCGCCCGTCCGCTCCTCTGTATCGACCGTCCACATCTTGGAAGAGAATGGGGGCCAAGCGGGTGCGGTAAAGTGACGTATAGAAGGTCCGCAGGTCCTCCTCGGCCCCCTCCTGGATCCTCACCTTCCGCAGTTCCCGTTCCCATGCCCTTCTAGCACCCTCCCGGACACCGTCGAAGTCCCAGTCGGGCGCCTCCGCCTCCATATTGGCAAGCGCTCCCTCCTCATCGGCGTAGGAGAGACCGACCTTGAGCAGGAGTTGGTCCCCGGCAACAACCGGGTCGAAGGCAAAAAGAGCTCGGATAGCTGACGAGGTGGCCCTCACATCTCCAGCGGTCACCTGTTCCCTCCCCAGTGCCTCCATGGGATTCGTCGAATCGGCGAAGGCGACGGATCGAACGGAGTCAGAGAAGGCTATGGCGAAAAAGAGCTTCTGGTCCTTAGCCCAGCCTTGGGAGAAGCGGTAACCCGTCACCAGAGTGTCATTCACTATCCTGATACTGGTCTGAACTGGAGAGTCCCAATTGATGGCGTAGCCCAGGTCGACAAAAACTGCGGGTTGATCCGTTGTGGGGAAGGTGTACCGGTGCAATCCCACCCGGGTTGTGGCCGTGAGTTCAGCTTGGATTTCCTGGTCCTCCAGGTAGACAGCGTAATACCCCGGTGAGGCCTCTTCCCGTTCGTGGGAAAACCGGGACCTAGCGGTTCGGTCCCACCGATCTTCCATGGCCTCATTCACCGGGAAGTACGCTTTCACCGGCATGACCAGGACGTCCAGAAGATCCCCGATGCCGGTGCCACTTAGATGAGTGTGACTGAAGCCCACCAGTAGGCTGTCCTCCCAGTTGTATCCGGCGATCCAGTCCCAACCCCCTTGCCCTTGATCAGGGCTCAATTGGACCATCCCCCAGGGGACTGTAGGCCCAGGGTAGACATGACCGTGGCCGCCGGTCCCGATGAAGGGATCGACGTACCGGGTCAGGGGCTCGAGGTCCTCGAGACTCCCGCCTCGGGAGGGGGAGTCTGGGGGCTGGCAAGCTGCTGCCGCCAACCAAAGGCCGGCAGCCAGAACTGCTATGAGACGTTTCATGTCAGGTCCTTAAAGGGGTCAGCGACCTGTCAACAGCTGGGGACGCTCACGATGCACCTTTAGAATCAACTCACCGAAGAGGGTGTTTGCCCAAGCGAACCACTCTCGGGTGAAGCGAGTCGGGTCGTCCTGATGGAAGGACTCATGCATGAGTCCCGTACCCCCGTGGGTTTCCTTCAACATCCGGAGGCAGTGGGCGATCTCGGCATCATCAGTGGAGGTCAGGGCCCTCATTGTGATCCCAAGGGGCCAGACCATTTCGAGGCCCACATGGGGTCCCCCCACGCCTTCACCGGCCTCACCAGAGAAATAGTAGGGGTTGTCCAGGCTGAGGACGAAGGCCCGGGTGCGGCGGTAGAGAGGGTCGTCGGAGGCGCAGGCCCCCAGGTAGGGGAGAGATAAAAGACTCGGGATGTTGGCGTCGTCCATGTGGTGTCGATTTCCGAAGCCGTCCACCTCGTAGGCCCAGACCTCCCCGTGAACGGGGTGAGTAACTACCGCATGCGCGAAAAGGGCCTCCCGGACCTCGGCGGCCAGTGCATTACACTCCGCGGAGAACCCGGCTTCGTCCCGAATCTCCCGGATCATCTCCGCAAGCTGGAGGAGAGACACCACGGCGAAATGGTTGGAAGGGACCAGGAAAGGGAAGGTCGTGGCGTCGTCCGAGGGCCTAAATATGGAGACGATGAGACCCACGGGTCGAATGGGATTCCCGTAGCCGGCGCCCGCCACCGTGTCGGTCTGCCAACCCGTGACCCGCTGGAACTTGTAGGGACCTCGGTCCGCCTTCCGTTGTTGTCTGCGGAAAGTCTCCAACACCCGGCCCATGGCCTCCCTCCACTCCGCGTCGAATGGGAGGGTGTCACCCGTGGTCTTCCAGTACGAGTAGGCCAGTCGAACCGGGTAGCAGAGGGAGTCGATTTCCCATTTCCGTTCATGAAGTTCGGGTTTCATCTCCGTCAGGTCGTCGGCCCACGGACTCTCCCCAGGTTCCTTGTTAAAGGCATTGGCGTAGGGATCAATGAGGATGCAACGGGTTTGCCTGTGGATCACTCCCCGAATGAGCTGCCGGAGCTCCGAATCCTCCGGGGTAAGGGGAAGGTACGGCCAAATCTGAGCAGTCGAGTCCCGAAGCCACATGGCCTCGATATCGCCCGTGATGACGAAGGTGTCGGGTTTGTCGTCCACCATCCCGAAGTCCACCGTCGTATCCAGGGTGTTCGGAAAGCAGTTCCGGAAGAGCCACGCAAGCTCAGGATCCGCGATGTCAGCGGAAACCCGGAGGATGGTTTCCTCTACCGCCTGGGACGTGAACTGTCGCTCCCCGGGTGGGGGGCGTTTGGAGGTATAATCTTGGGATCGCCCTGGCGCCAGGTGAATTCGGGGGGAGGGGAGAGGAGGGGGAGGATCACCCGACTCCACCCCCCTTGGCCCTTTCACCCCAACCAGGGAGGCTCCCAAGGCGGCGGCACCTCCCCTCTTCAGGAAGTCCCTGCGACTAGGATCCGCCGTGTCTCCTCGGGAGGGCTCAGCCATCACTAGTGGCGTCGAAGATCCCCTCCACTTCTTCATAGGCCGCGTGCACGGCTTCGATGGCTGCTTCCACATCAGCCCTGGCAGGATCGGAGAGGGTGGCTATGAGGGCGCCCACGGCCTCGCCGAGGTCGGTCACGACCATCTCGAAATGGGCCTGGTGGTCTGCGAGACGCTCCGGGAGCTCCGCTGCCTGGAGAGGAGGAACTGCCGCCGCCATGTCGGTCGCGGCGCCCTGGATCTTCTCCAGGTCATAGCCTGGACCAAAGTAGTGGTACAGGCCATAGAGGTGCTGATGGAACGTTTCCAACTCCGGCAGGACCGGCCGGATGATTCGGACCATACCTTCGTAGTTCATGTGGAAAGCTTCAGTGTAAGCCAGCATCTCCGCCTGGTTTCCAGCGTCGACTGCCGCTTTCAGTCCCTCGTACGAGTCCATCAGAATCTGTTTCTGCTCCTCCCACCGGGCCTGCTTGTCCTGGAGGATTCCCGGAAGTCCTGCGTCCGCCAAGGCAGAAAGACTCGCTTCGAACTGAGGAATCGCAGCTGCGATGGCCTCATAGTCCTGCGCAGGGAAGGCTTCGTGCCAGAGCGGCGACATGGTTTCGTGTACGGCGTCCAGCTCAGGGACTTCTGCCGCAAGCTCGGCCTCGGGAACCTCCGGGACGGAGCCGGATTGCTCACCGCATGCGGGAAGCAACAGCGGGAGGGCGGCAACGGCGACAATGGATAATGCGCTTCTAGTGCTCATATCGACCCGTCCTCTTTCAGAGTCCTTTTATTCCTTGTCTTCCTCGGGAGAGATCCGGCCCGAAAGCCAGGCACCGGCCTGGAGGATGTATCCAACCTCCGGGAGGTCCTGCACCAAACCAGGATCCACGATGAGGTCCATAGGGCCGGCTGGAGTCTCCATCTGGAGCCGAATGAACTCTCGGCCGGTCAACTGGTTTGTGACCCGCTCGCACTCTAACGCTCTACCTACCATCAACGCGTGGGCTGTGGGCTGGCCGCCCTCCATCTGGGCCACCATCCCGGCGGGGAGGAATGCTGGAACTCCCAGGGGCTTCAGGTCGGGTTGACCATCTCTGAATGCCTCCTCCGTGGGATACACATTCAGCTCCACTGCGAATCCCGCCAGTTCCACATCGTGCTTGGCCGTGAGGAAGGCGTCCTTCACGTCCGGGAAGTCAGGGGCATCGAAAACCATGGGAAATCCGCCTCCCAGGGAGGGGTTCGATCCCCCTTCTTGGGTCAACCCCAGGAACCCCCCGTCGTAAGGGGAGACTTCTACCCTTTCCACGATGGCTTGGAGTTCGAGGCGGATTCTGGGACCACCGGCGAAGTGGGGTTGAACGGACTTCATGGTTCCGGATTCGTCCAAATAGATCCAGAGCTCGGCACCGGAGGGATCATGCCACCGGAGCGTCATGCTTTCGGCTCGCTGGGAATGGGGCTTCGATTCCTTGAGAATTTTCCGAACCTGCTCTTGTCGCTCTTCTACGGAAGAGCTTCCAATTCCCAGAGTGGCGAGATGATCCGTCACTTTCACGACTCCTTTTCTATGTAGACCCGGACCCTCCTGAGGTCAGGGATTAAGTCCTGTAACTTCGGGGTTTAGCCGCGTTCGGACCACCCCCACCCCGACTCCGGTGGATACCCTTTTGCGTTGTGGGCCGGTTCTCCCTTCCGTAGCTTCGTTCCTTCCGGCTAGTGGGTCGGTTATGATCCCCGCACCGCTCGACATTTCCCCGTTTCGGAGGCCCCTTGATCGACTTCACCCCTCTGGATTGGTTCTGGGCCGGCGCCTTCCTCCTCCTTATGGTAGGTGGGGCGTTCTTCTTTTATCGGCTGGCCCGGCGATCGGAGTCGGATTTCTTCCTGGCAGGCCGACGACTGCCCTGGTGGCTCCCAGCCTCGAGTGTCTTCAGCACGCACACGGCCACGGACACCCCCATGTGGGTAACAGGGGTCATCTACGCGCACGGTTACCGGGGCCTTTGGTACACTTTTTTCACGGCCTGGACGGCCATCGGGTCCTTTGTCTCCGCACGGATTTTCCGTCGATCTCTGGCCTACTCCCAAGCGGAATGGCAGGTGATGCGGTTCGGGGGATTCGGAGCGGAACTATTGAGGGGTTGGCTGGCTGGCTGGCAGGTCTTCATGAACATGTTCATTCTGGGATGGGTGGGCATGGCGATGGGGAAAGTGGGGGCTCTTGTCTTCGGGTGGCCCGTCTGGGTGGGATTGGTATTTCCCACCCTCATCACTGCGGCCTACACGCTGGTGGCGGGGTACTGGGGCGTGGTCATGGGGGACTTCCTTCAGGGGATCGTGGCGATCTTTGCCATCCTCATCGTATCGCTGGTGGGGATCGCGTCGGTGGGTGGGCCGGCGGAGTTGAGCGGCCGGCTGGTGGAAATGGGGGAGGGGTGGCGGATGAACGCCTTCGCCTTCACCGGGATATTTACTGGCGATTTCCCGGTAGCATGGTGGGGGACGATGCTTGTCATTGCGGTGGTGGGAGGGTTCGGCATGGGGACCAGTATCGATTGGTATCCGGAAGCACAGCGGATTCAGTCGGCTGGTTCCGTGAGGGATGCGGCTTATGGGATCTGGGCCGGAGGGGCCGTCACCCTCATCCGAAACGGTTTCTGGGCCGCATCAATCCTTGCCTTCTTCGTCCTGGCCCCGGGCATTGTGGAAGTGGCCGACTATGAGTTGGGCTGGTTCCGGCTTGGTTTCGAGCTCCTGCCTGCGGGTCTGGTGGGCGTCTTCTTCGCGGCCATTCTGGCCATTCACCTCTCCACTATCTCGAGCCACCTCAACCTGGGCGCCCTCTATTTCACGCGGGACCTCTTCCAGCGCTACCTGAAACCGGAGGCCTCAGAGGAAACTCTGGTGTGGGTGGGACGGCTGGCCACTGCGGTTCTCTTAATCGGGTCCTTCTTCTACGGGATGATGATGCAGGAGATCACACAGTGGCTCATATTTGCCCTCTGGCTCATGATGGCCGGGATCTGGCTTCCCAATATTCTTCAGGTGGTCTGGTGGCGTTTCAACTCCTGGGGGTACCTGTCGGCCTGGATGGCGAATCTGGGAGTGGCCTGGTTGGTTGTATGGATCCTGCCGGCTTTCGGTGTGTTCCCTCCCCTTCCCGACTACCTGCAATTCTGGCTTCTCATGGCCCTGGGAGCCGTAGTCTTTTTCCCGGCCACCCTCCTCACCAAGCCCGAGGAAATGGACCATCTGGTGAAGTACTACCTCCAGACCCGGCCTTTGGGGTGGTGGGGGCCTGTGCACCGGGAGGCGGTTCGGAGGGGGCTAATCGATGAAG
>JBDHMC010000070.1:0-8405 GCA_039656355.1 Gemmatimonadota bacterium
GAAGGTGTCCCCTTCTCCCGTCTCCATGAGCTCGATTCTCAAACCCTCCTCGGTCACCACCATCTCCACCGCAGCCGGCAAGCTGTTGACCGTTCCTTCTTCGGATATGGCCTTCTGGAGTTCCTCTGCAGTTTCCTCGAATCGGGCCTTCTGATAGGCCCGAGTCATCAAGATGGCCCGCCGGAGGTTCAGGTCTGCAGGGGAGGAGCCGGCAGACAGGGGGTTGGCGCCGCCTGAGAAGGACCTTTGAAAACCGACTGGGTTGGAGAAATATCCCTGGATGAGGTCTTTCGTATCCTGGCTCATTCCCAGGAGCCACATGACCAGGAAGAAAGCCATCATGGCGGTCACGAAATCCGCATAGGCCACCTTCCAGGCTCCGCCATGATCTTCGTGACCTCCCCGGACCTTCTTCTTGACGATAATGACCTTCCTGTCATCGCGGCTCATGCGGCCTGTTTACCTTTCCGCCGTGTCAGGTCCTCGAGCTCGGAGAAGGAAGGACGATCTTCTGGCTCGATGTTTCGGCGAGCGAACTCAACCGACGTGATAGGGGGGTCTCCCCGGGCGTAGGAAAGAAGGGCCGTCCGGATGCAGGCAAGGTACGCCTCTTCCGCTTTGACCCGGCCGGCGATGGCCTGGGCAAGCGGGCCCACGATCCCGTAGGCCAAAAGCACCCCGAGGAAAGTTCCAACGAGGGCGGCGGCTACACTCATGCCAACCTGCTCCGGGGACCCCCCGATTTTCCCCATCGTGATAATCACTCCCAGAACGGCCGCGACGATCCCGAATCCCGGAAGGGCATCGGCCACCTTGTTCAAGGCTTGCGGCACCTGGCTGGCTTGGTGGTGGTGCTGCTCCAGGTCCAGGTCCAGGATTTCGGATAGGTGGTGGTCATCCACGGCGCCGGTCAGCAGTACCTTCATGGTGTCGGCGAGAAATGCCATGGCGTCGTGGTGGTGGTAGAAGGAAGGATACTTCTGGAAAAGTTCGCTCCCCTCTGGGTCTTCAACGTGGGACTCGATGCCAACCAGTCCGTCCTTCCTGGCCAGATAGAACACCTCGTACAGAACCTGGAGTAGTTCCCGAAAGGCCTTCTGGCCGTGGGGGTTCGGCTTGAAGAGAGCGAGAGTCTGAACGAGGATTCCCTTCACCACGGCTGGCTTGTTCCCCACCAGCAGTGCTCCAAATGCAGCACCGCCAATGACGATGAACTCATTCCACTGCATCAGGACAGCAACGCTTCCGCCGTGCATGAGATACCCCACGGCCACGCTGCCGAGAACCATGACAATGCCAACTAGGATCAGCACAAAGAGTCTTCCTCGATTGGACCGAATCAGTCCCCCATTTTGAGTCCAGATGTTGGACAGGGGCCTTGAGATTGAGTATCGGCGGCGGTGAAGAAAACTGGAGCCGCGCCAACTGAGGGGTTTTCGAAGGCTGTCCTTGCCTGATGAAGGGTTCTGAAGAACACTTATTCCGTTGATCCCACAACAACTTCATGGAGATTCCCCACATGTCAGATTCTCCGTCCCCCGACCGGCTCTTGGTGCGGAAGTTGGATCAAGCTGGTTGGACCCTCGTTGCAGATCGTGTCATACGGGGGCTTTGCCATGACTTGAACGGCCGTCTCTATTCCCTCTCGAATCTCACCTATCTCCTGAACTCGGGGGGTGGGGACTGGTCGGGGGTCAGCTCCGTGGTAGAGGAGGAGGTCACACGGTTGGGGGAGGCCGTCAGGCTTCTCCGGCTTCTTCCCAATGACGCTTCAAACCTGGGGCTTCTGGCCCCCGGTGAGGTGTTGTCCGGGGTCGCACGTTTGGTCCAGGTCCAACCGGGGCTGGAAAAGGTTCAGATTCAGGTGGAGATCCCTCCCGGGGCCCCCGCTGTCCGAATGGACGAGACCGTTTTCCTGAGGGGCATGCTTCTCCTCATCACTGGAGCGGCCGAGGAGGCCTCCTTAACGAATGAGGGGCTGGTCAAGGTTACGGGCGCGGAGGGAAGAGGATTCCTGGAGATTTGGCCGGCACGGAAAGGGGATGTTGCAGAGGATTCGGAAGACTCTATGACTTCAGGAGTCGCCATCCCGCCCAACATGGAAACGCTGGTGGCCGGCGTGCTTCAGGATGTGGGAGGAGGGCTTACCGTTGTGAAAGGGTCGGACGACGGGCTGGTTCTACAGGTGAGCCTGCCGATTGCGGGGTAGTCAGGTCTTCTTTCTAGTCTCCGGTCCCGGGGCCGCTACCTGCATCGCCATCATCTTCCCCGTTACTATCCCCGCCACTACCGCCGTCACCACGGCCATCATCGCTATCACTACTGCCATCGATCTTGGGGGGGGGGCGCTGGGTCAGTGATTTGAGTAGGTCTTTTGCATCCCTGGGCTCGCCGGCTCGAATATTCTCCTCGGCGATGCGCTGAGCTACTTCCTCCCGAACGATTCCAATTGAGGCCGGGGCCTCGATCCCCAGGCGGACACCCTGGCCATCGGTTTCGAGAACGACGATACGCACCCCACCGTCCAAAAGGATGGCCTCGCCGGTTCGGCGTGTAAGAATGAGCATGTGGGCTTGACCCGGCCTCTCAACAATGACGCCCCAGAATTACATCCTCACCAGGGTTTCCATCATCTCGTTGGCGACGGTCACGACCCTGGCGGCGGCGGCATACGCCGTCTGAAACTCGATTAGGCGCATCAACTCTTCGTCGGTGGAGACTCCGCTGTAACCGGTTCTGCGAGTCTCCGCCTGGCCTGCGAGGGTCTGGTGGACTTCCACGAGATCCAGCGCAGAGCGGAGGGTGAAACCTACGTCGGAGGTCAGCTGCCGGAAATGCTCGCCGTAGGAGGTGCCTAGGAGGCCGCTATCCGTATCCCTCAGTCCGGCCAAAGCCAGGGCCACATCGTTGGCGCCGGCCCGGTATTCTCCCACGGGTCCTCCGGTCCCTGCGCTGATGGCGCTGGTATCGGCCAAAACGTCCACCGAGAGGCTCATGGAAGAGGCCGTAATTCCTGTAGGATCAAAGAAATCCACTCCCGTCAGTCCGGCTGGATTGGTCCCGGTCTGATGGATCGCATTGACCTCGGTCACGATGGCTTCAGCCAGGTCATCGAGCTCCGTTCGGATTCCGGTTAGGTCCACATTTAGCAGCTTAAGAGTGCCACCGATGGAGCCACCTTGTTCCGGCAGAAGTCCCGGGTGCCCGACGATACCGACACCATACGTACCGGCGACACTTCGAGTCTCCAGGATGTTCTGGTGCCTTCCATCCACGATGGAGAGTCCGGAGGTGACGATACCCACAGTTCCGTTCTCACGATCGAGGACCTGGACGGGGATGAGGGTGGCCAACTCGTCGATGGCGCGATCTCTTGCGTCCCTCAGGTCCCCCGCGGTGTGCCCTCCTACTTCCGCCCCGATGATTCTTTCGTTGATCTTGGTGATCTCGTCGGTGAGCGTGTTCACTCGTCGAACATCGGCCAGGAGACTCTGTTCGGCTTCCTGGCGAACCCCATCCAAACCCGTTGCCAGCCTATCCATCGTGTCGGTGAGACGCTGCCCTTCGTTCCGGACGGCAGTTCGGGCCGTGTCGTTGTTAGGATTGGAGGCGAATGCGCTCCAGGCGGAGAAGAACCCATCGAGGGCGCTGGCGAGCCCCAGCTCACTGGGTTCGGACAAGATCGTCTCGACCTGTCCAAGAAAACCTGAGCGGGTCTGGTTCTCTCCCAGGGATATGGTCTCCCTCCTGAATGCCGAATCAAGGTAGGGATCTCTTATACGCTGAAGGTCGGCCATCTCCACCCCCGATCCGAAAACTCCGGTGGGGGTCTTTACGCCGGGTCTGGCTCCGAGAATCGGCCGCTGCCTGCTGTAACCCTCCGTCGAGGCGTTGGCCAGATTGTGCGCCACGGCGTTGATGGCCTCCTGCTGAGTGCGGAGAGCCGAGCTGGCGATGGAAAGAATGCTGCCGAGTGATGGCATGTCAGACCTGCCTGTTCAGGATCAAACCGTGGTCCCTGGGTCCGGATTCCGATTGGGCCTCGGGGCCGTACGTTCCGGGGTCGCCATCACCTCCACCCCCCATAGCCCTGATCAGCCCGTCCCCAGTCTCGATGGCGCCCTGAAGCACGGTCCTGTTTACTTCCAACTCTCCAGAGAGCTCTCGGGCGACCCTTCGAAGCTCTTGAAGGGCCTCCCTCACCTCAGGCGTAATCTTCGGGCCCAGGACATCCTCCACATCTTCAAGATGAAGGTCCGGGTCTCCGCCGAGGATCTCCAAAAGGGTCCTGCGCTTGAGCCGAGCCTCGGCCAAGGTTCGGAAAATCCTCTGGGCTGAAAAGATAGTATCGTCCACACCAGCCAAATCTTCAGTCGCAACGGCCTTCCGTTGCTGCCGGAGAACCTCCATTAGGTCCAGGAGGAGCTTGGTTTCCCTACCCATTGCAGCGGCCAGGGAGTCGAAACCCATCCCCGGACCGGGGTTTTCCGTCCGGTTCACCGGCTGTTGAGGGTGGCGAAGGCTCACAGTCCTTCCCCCCTTCCACCGGTGAACCATTGATACAATGTTTGACCGATGCCGCGATCGGATCGGGTAGCCTGCACATCGGCCAGGTGTTGATCCAGCATCGCCGTGAAGGCGTCCTCCCCGCTGCCTCCATCCAGAAGGCCCGACTCAGGAACCGATTCTCTCATGGCCTTAAAAAGCTCCTGGTAGAACGTTCCTTCCAGGGCATCTGTAGCCGCTCGCAGACGGGCCTCATCGCCCTGGATGTTCCCGTGACGCAGGGCATCCACGATGCCCCCGACTCGGGGTCGAGAAAGACCGCTTATTCCTGCCGGATCCGTCATCGGATCGTGACCTCCGCTTGGATGGCTCCCACCTCTCTTAGTGCTTCAAAAACCGCTCCGATGGCAGAAGGTGGAGCCGCCACCGCATGTAGGGCCGCAGCGACGTCCTGCACGCTCACCCCGGCATCCATGCGAATGTCTCCGGGGATCGGCATGGCGGTGCTGTCGGGCTGAGTCTGAGTGCCCCCCACGACCAAGGTCATGCTTCCGTGGCTCACGACCGCTTCACCCACCACCATGTTTCCGCCTGCGACCACGGTTCCGTTCCTTCCATCGATGATGACCCGAGCGACCCTCTGGGGAGCCACGGTGAGTTGCCCGATCTGGGCGAGGGTAGTCGCCCGGTTCTCACCGGCCGGGCCGGTGAGGTCGAGAGTCACGGCTCCGGGATCCGTAACCTGGGCGATCCCATCTCCCAGCTCCGCGTTGATGGCTTCAGCGATGCGAGTGGCAGTGGGAAGGTTCGGGCTTCGGAGGTAGAGGGCTGAAGTCTCTTCAAAATTGGGAGTCGCGAGAGCCAGCTCCAATATTCCCCCGTCAGGGATGCGGGCGGTCGTTTCGACTGTGTAGAAGTCGTTTCTGAAGCCGTCGGCTCCTTCACTCAGGAGGAGGGGGCCCTGGGCTGTGGCAACAGGAGCTGCCATAGGTCCAGCGGCCAGCGGGGTGATCCAGAGCACGCCTCCTCGGAGTGAGCCCGCGTCGCCTATGGATGATACGTGGAGATCGAACCGGCCCCCGGGGCGGAGATACGGAGAGGTCTCGGCAGTGACGAGCACGGCTGCGACATTCCTGGTGCGAAGAAGCTGCTCGGGAACTTCGACGTCGAAACGGCGAAGGAGGTTGGCCACCGACCGAACCGTGTGTCCTGAGCTGAATCCCCCGATGACCCGATCGCCGGTCCCGTCCAAACCCACGACCAGGCCATATCCGACCAGTCGAACCGGGACGTCCTGGTTGGCCACCGTAAGGTCCTGGATTCGGGCCTCCTGACCCTGGACCCGAACTGCATTCCCGGAGACTCCAAGGGCGAGCAGGGCCGTCCAGAGGGCCAAAACGCGAGGAGCCCGGCGATTGACTTGAAGAATCATGGCCAGATCCAATTCAAAAGTTTCGACCAGAGACCACCGGATTTTCCGAGGGTTCCGTTGGAAGTGAAGAGGATCTCCGTATCGCTCAGGCGCCAAGATTCGACGGTGTTATGAAGAGAAAGATCCTGAGGACGAACCCATCCTCGAACGATCAGCTCCTCTTCGACCTCGTCGATCTGCATCTTTTTGGTGCCCTCCAGCCGAGCCAATCCAGACGGTGAGATCTCCAGGACCCGCGCGCTGATTTCTCCTGAAAACCGCTGTGTCCGAGAGGCTTCGCCCCGAGTGCGATCTCCGACGTCATTTCGCGTCCTCAGCGAGGTGCCGGAGCCGCTGGCGGAAAGACTCAGGTCCCGGTCCCTCATCTGGGTGGCGGACTCGTTTTTCTGAGCCGAGGCCAGGAGATTCTCGTCCACGAGAATCGTGATGATGTCACCTTCCTTCAGGGTATGCCTGTCGGAGGTCCAGGAGGTGAGAAAGCCTTGGGCCGGGGCCTGGGTGGGAGGGGCGGTCGTCGGCTGTGCTCCGCCGCTCGAGGGCCCAACTATCAACATGCCTCCGACCATCATGGGCACGATCGCCCTTTTCAAAACCATGATCTCCCTCATTTCAATCCCCCTGTAATGGGACTCGAGAGAAGCACCGTGGCCGGACCTGTAACGATCCCTGCCATCCGATGCCCCTCGTCTGTTCGCACGAAGACCTGCTCACCCAGGGCCGCCGATCCAACGGCTTTTCCCTGCAAAGAGATCTTCAAGGCTCCCGAACTCCAGATGATTTGCACCGGCCGCCCCGAAACCACCAAGAGGGGCGGCCGCACTGCGGGAGCGCTCAACGGATCGCCGATTCCGATAGGTCTTTGGGCCACCCAGCCGGGCTCCACCGGTGTAGGGTCAGAGGCTGGCGGACCCCACTGAACGGTGGGCTGATATTCGATGTGTTGGGTTTCCAGGACGTCGTCTCGTGCCAGTGGAATCCGGGCGACGGGATGATTCAGTATCACACCGGCCCTGAGGGCCACCGTGGTCTTTTCAGGTTGTGAACCCGGAAAAGAGAAGGAGACGATCCAATGGCCATTCCGGCCGCCGCCGAGGAGCTCGATTCCACCCCCTGCGGGGAGAGTTTCGCCATTCCTGGGACGCCCCCATTCCAGCCGAAGATCAGTGGGAGCAACGTACCACTTGGCCGCCACGATCTCCCGCACCTGATCGGATGCCCCAGGCGGAGGCTGCCAAGACGGAAGTGTGTCCACGCCTTCAGTCTGGGCTAGGAGGCCACCGTGGCCGACGGAGAAAAGCAGGACGGTCAACCAGAGGCCTGTTTTCACGCGACAAAGCCACGTCTTTCCGACGTCAAGGCGAGGTGTCACCCGGGTTCTCATCTAGACTCTACCGGACCAGGGAGTTGGCGATTTCCGCCATCTCTTCGGCGCTTTGCACTGCCTTCGAGTTGATCTCGTAGGCCCGCATGGCGGTGATCATATCCACCATCTCCTGAACGATCTCGACGTTGCTTCCCTCCAGGGTTCCTTGGACCAGTCGGCCAAAGCCGTCCTCCTGGGGGTATCCGAGGGTCGGTGGTCCGGAGGCTGCGGTTTCCTGGTAGAGATTCTCACCCAGGGCTTTCAATCCGGGGGAGTTCGGGAAACGAACCAGCTCCATCCGGCCGATCTCGATGGGATCCACGCCGCCATCCATAACAACCGAGACCACACCGGTCTTGGAGAAGGCCAGTCCGGTGGCGTCGTCCGGGACGGATACCCCAGGAATGACCGCGTACCCACCGTGGGTGACCAGGGACCCCTGGTCGGAGAGGGTGAAACTCCCATCCCGGGTGTAGGCCATGGTTCCGTTGGGAAGTTGGACCTGGAAGAGGCCATCTCCTTCGATAGCTAGGTCCAGCGGTCGTCCGGTTAGTTCGAGAGGCCCCTGAGCCTCCACGCGCTGGACCCCGGCCAGGCGAACACCTCGGCCTACCTGGACCTCCTGGGTTACGTCCGTCTCGGCTGTCTGCTGGCTTTGGGCTTCCTGGATCGTTTGGTACAGAAGGTCCTCGAAATGGGCCCTGCTACGCTTAAAACCCGTGGTGCTCACGTTCGCGAGGTTATTCGCGATGACCTCCACCCGGGTCTGCTGAGCCATCATACCACTTGCAGCTGCTTGAAGAGCCGGATCCATGTTATCTCACCTTTCCTATGTCATTGGAGATCTTTCCAAGAACCCCGTCCATCACCAGGACCGAGCGTTGGATGGCCGAGTACGCCCGTTGTATATCGATCATCTCGACCATGGCACTCACTGGATCAACGTTGCTTCCCTCCAGGTGCCCTTGATGTACCTTCACTTCTCCTTCGTCCACTCGAACTGTCGGCAAATCCGACTGAAAACGGACGCCCCCTTCCCGACGCAGAACGGCGCCCTCACGCGGTCTGACGATCCTGAGCGCCGCTATATCGACACCCTCTACC
>JBDHMC010000071.1:0-8395 GCA_039656355.1 Gemmatimonadota bacterium
CAACGATGACGAGGTGCATGCCCTCCGTACCCTTTCCCATTCCCATCACTTGTCTGGAAGAAGGGGGCGCGATACCTCCCGCCCCTTCTCGTTTATGAGGTCTTCGATTCTCCTGGCTAGATCTTCCGGACCGGTCTCGGCGGAATCAATAGCCATCTGAGCCCTTCCATAGAACGGCTCACGTTCTTTCAAAAGGGCTCGGGCCCTTGAAACCGGGCCTGCACCGGCCAACAACGGCCGAGTAGGTCCTTCCTCTCCCACCCTCCGAACAGCCTCTTCTGCCGTGACCTGAAGCCAGATCGAAAGGGTTGAGGGGCCGAGCCCTTCCATCCTGCCAGGGGCGGCGGGCCATCCGCCCCCTGAAGCTAAAACCACAGATCGTTCCTGAAGAAGTTCTGCTCCGATTTGTTCTTCGATATCCCGAAAGAAGCCCTCCCCATGCTGGCGAAAGATCTCCGGAATGGGAAGCCCTACCCTTGAACCAACCTCAATATCGAAGTCCCGAAACCCCCAACCCAGGATTCGAGCCAGGGCCTGACCCACCCGAGTTTTTCCGCTGCCCATGAAGCCTACGAGGAGGATTCTCTCCACGGGAACCTGGGGCCCATCAGGTGGGGTATCCAGGCCGCCTCCGCCTGCCCAGGCGTTCGCCGACGTGGGGGGAGAGTCAGGAGAGTCTATCACCGTTCCCCAAAACCACGTTGGCCAAGGTACGCGAGGTATCCTTCGAAGTTCCTTCGTAGCTCAGCCATGGAGTCCCCCGCGAACTTCTCCAAAAGAGCGTCAGCCAGGACCAAGGCCACCATCGCCTCAGCCACCACCGCGGCGGCGGGGACCGCGCACACATCGCTTCGTTCCACCGCTGCGTCGGTTACGCTTCCATCCCGAAGATCCACGCTCGCCAGGGGCTTTCGCAGAGTCGAAATCGGCTTCATGGCTCCCCGGACAATGAGTGGCTCGCCAGTGGTCATGCCTCCTTCCAGGCCCCCTGCCCGATTAGTGCCCCGCCCCAATCCTCCCGTCCGAGGACGGTCGGGGGCCGGAACTATGGCGTCATGCACCTGGGATCCCTGGCGGAAGGCGCCCATGAAGGCCGAGCCGAGCTCAACCCCCTTCACGGCCTGGACCGACAGAACTGCCTGCCCCAGACGTCCGTCCAGCTTCCGATCCCAAGAGACATGACTCCCCAAGCCGACAGGCACCCCCCGGGCGACCACCTCGAACACCCCTCCGAGGGTGTCTCCATCCTCCTTGGCCTGATCGATAGCCTCCTTCATGGCCGCACCAGCGACCGGATCGAGGGTCCTCACCGGAGAGGCGTCGGCCAAAGCGTTCAGATCGTCTGGCACGGCATAGGGAACGACAGCTTCCACTTCACCGATGGAAAGAACATGGCTTTCAACCCGGATCTCGAACTCGGCCAGCAGCCGCTTTGCCACAGCCCCACAAGCCACACGAGCCGCCGTCTCCCGAGCGCTGGCTCGTTCCAGAATATCCCGAGTATCCCGGCGGTCGTATTTGAACACCCCCACCAGGTCCGCGTGCCCGGGCCGGGGGAGGTACATGGGCCTCAACGCCTTCGGGTTCTCCCCAGGATCCGGATGTTCGTGGGCCATGGCCTTCTCCCAGTTCGCCCAATCCCGGTTCCAGATGAGCAAGGCCAAGGGGGAGCCGATGGTCTCGCCCAGGCGGATTCCCGACATTACCTCTGCTCGGTCGGATTCGATCTGCATCCGACGGCCCCTTCCGTACCCCTGCTGACGCCGTTGAAGGTCCGGGTCCACATCCCTGGAAACCTGAAGGTCCAAGCCGGCTGGAATGCCCTCAATCAGAGCTACCAACCCACGTCCGTGGGACTCACCAGCTGTTTTGAAGGAGAGGGCATGGAGACTCATGATACCACCCGAAAAGGTCTATTGAAGGGCTCGGTAGTCTCGAGCCATCTGGGGAGCCTCTGCTCAAGTGGGGTGCGGCCGCGCAGAGGCTCCCTAGCATAGAGCATCTTTGGACGCTGTCCAAGGGGATCGCGAAACGCCCCCGGCGGAAACCGCCGAGGGCGTTGGCACACGCGAAGAGTTTGGAGCCTTGGGCTCCGTTTCCTCAACGGTTCGGGTGATACTTGAGAATCTCACTCTTCCGAACAGGTACCACCACCACGCCACCGGCGGAAGTGATGGCAAATAGTTTGACCACGATACAGGAGTCGTCCGTGATTCCGCCCGCAGGAATAGGCAGCGTGAATTCCCCGCCTGTGTAAAGCTGGATCGTGTTTCCGATGGAGTTCCCAGCCATGTCGGTCACCGGAAGCGTAGGACAAGAAAGGCCCTCGTTGTCCTCCGGGAAGGGAAGAATAGCACGGAGGGGCCCGGTGACCACGTCCCTTAATGTGATCTGCCCAATCCTCCTGAACCGGAACGTGTCGATGATATCGACCGTGCCATCACCGGTCCCTACGAAAGCCAGGTGGCTGTCCGGCCTGTACTCGCCGCCGTCGATGTTGGGGTTCTCGCCCGTAAGGTAGTTGGCATGCAGCGGGTGGAAGGCGGCTCCCGTGCCATCCGAGGCTCCTGGAAGCTCAACTCGACCATTTAGCTGCAACTCGGAATCAAAGAAGTAGGCGGCCATGCCCCGGGCGACGCCAAGAGTGCCGTCGTAATTGAGTCCCACGCCGTGAACTACATCAGCAGCGTTGATGACCTCGTCCCACACCCTGAGGGTGGAGGAAAGATCCGTGGTGTCCCGCTGGCTGGCCCGATACATCATGACCCGGCCAGTAGGGGTGGTGCCACCCTCACCGATGAGGACCCACCCTCCGTCACCCGACGCCGTCACAAAGGTAGTGTCGGCGAACCCAAAGGACGGGATGTTCCAGCGGGCCGCTGCATCGACATAGACATCCGAACCCTGGGCTTTCAGCCTGGCCCAAGCGTTCTCCACTGGATCGATCTCGGTCGTGTTCGCGGTAGCCTGGATGACATCGTCCGGGAACCCAGGGGTGTGGTCAAACAGAGTAAGACCGGCGAAATAGATGCCCGGAGCGACTTCTTCGAATCCGATCCCGATGCTGTCGATGTGGGCGAAGGCCCAGAAGTCCTCGAAGATCTGATTGGCACCGTGCTCAACGAATAGCTTCACCTCAGACCGTTCAGCGCCATCGGGGAAATACACTTTCCTAGCCGTCCCGATGTCACCGACTGATGTGGTGCGTGTGGAGTAGATGAGGTTTCCAAAGGAGTCCACGGCAATGTACTGCGGCCGGTCGCTGAAGGAGGGAGATTCGGGCCTTGGGAAGGGGTGGACCCTGAATTGGAGTCCAGCATCTCCCAGTTCCAGCTCCAGGTCGAAGATAACGGCGTCGGGAGCGAAGTAACGCTGACGATTCAGTTCCGTTTCCAGGTCCAAATCGACCACGGAAACGTTCACTCCTCCGGAGTTGGCGACTAATACTTGATCACCACTTCGATCAAGGGTAAGCCCCCACGGTGCCGATCCGACCCCGATGGCCGGTCCGAAGACGTCCGAATCCATCCGGAACACCTCAACCTGGTTCTTCTCCATGTTGGTGAGGAGCAGGTTGCGCCGAAGCGTATCAACAGCGGCGTCCATGATCCTTCCGCCGGTGGGTAGCTGGATAGTCCGGCCAGACGCCATGACCCTGTTGATGTTGAATCCCCTGCGTCCCTCTGCAGCGATTTGGCCTCCCGGCAAGGTGGCACAAGGGATGGTCTGGGGGTCTCCGTCTTCGACCGCAGCGCCACAGTTCCCGTCTCCGTCTACAGCCCAACCGGTCACTTCAAAGACCAACGTGTCAGGCAGAGCCAGCTCATCCACATTAAAGCCGCTGAACTGGAAGCTGGCGGATAGGTTCCCGGTTCGAGGGGGATTGAAGGCCTTTTCAGCAGTTTGGACCAGTGTGTCCCCGCGTCGGGGAGATATGGCCTTCACCGTGTACCCAGCCCGGGCTATACCCGAGCCCTGAGTATCGTCGGCCCCGGAGACCACCACCGTGATGGGGTCGTCCAACTCGAGCCGCTCCGTTGACGAGACCGAAACCGATAGTTCCGGAGGGGTCTCATCCCCGATTTCGAAGTCTACGACCTCCAATTGGATGGGGCCGTCCTGCCCGTACACAGCCAGCCCATTACGAGCTGAGGCGGTTACTTCGATGAACCCAGTAAGGCCGTCAGGGATGACCACGACCGTGTCCACCAGGACATATTCCGGCGGAGGGTTGAAGGGGATTTCGATGAGCGTTTCGAAAGCCCCCGTGATCTTGATCGTCATATCGAGAACACCCTCAGGATCCGCAGCCTCTACCTGGAGATTCAAACTCAGACCCGACTGAATCTTCAGGTCGTCCTCCAATGTGAGGAAGGTGACCCGGGGCCCACCGATGGTCATGGAGACAGTGTCGGCGGAGATATTCCCCTCCCCGTCGTACGCGAGGACAAAAAGAATAGAGGCTTCCCGAGTGCTGTCGGGAACGGCTAAGAGATACCGGCTCACGGTGGTGTCAGAGACAGCTTCCCCGAACCGGACCATCTTCGAGAAGTAGCGGGGTACGATTGTGTCCGTGCCCAAGTTCTCCTCGCCCCGGTAGGAAATCCCGGCAAAAAGAACCGAGTCCACGCCGATATCGTCGAAAGTGTGGGCTACGATGAGGACCGAGTCCCCGACGGGCCGGGCTGCAGGTTCCCGAGGCGTTTGGATTTCCACCGTCGGTGGAAGACCACCCGCACCGATTCCGCCCGGGGAGAATATGTTTTGGCCGTCGCAGGACCAAAGGGCAGCCAGGGCAACCACTCCCGCACAAAGCGAGAGTAGGCGCCTACGGTTGCGAATGCCGTTAGACATCAGTTTCCTCCCTGGTCCTTCCCTAGTCCCGGTTGCCCCGAACGATCGTCGGGGTAACCAGAATCAAGAGGTCACGCTGAATCGTCGATTCACGTGTGACGCGAAAGAGTTTTCCGATAATTGGGATGTCCATGAGGAGCGGTATCCCGGACCGAAGCTCGGTGGTTTCGGAAACAATCAGGCCGGCGATGACCACCGTCTCCCCATCGTCCACCAGAACCCTGGACTCAGCGTACTGCTGCTGAAAAACGAACCCTGCGTCCGATTCGGCAGTGACTGCAGACGACCGCTCGGCGTAGAGGTCCAACAGGATCTTTCCCCCAGCGTTGACATGAGGCGTCGCCCGGAGGATGATCCCGGTCTCCCTGGTCGTAACCTGGGCGGTTGGGATGACACCACCCTGGGTCGCGCCTGCTTGAGCGTCGATGATCCGGATGGGCGTCTCCTCACCCACTCCCATCCTCGCCTCATGGTTGTCCAGGACTGTGACACTAGGCGACGCCTCGACCCTGGTGAGGCTCATGGACTCCAGAGCCTCGATGAAGTTGATGAGGGTATGTCTCCCGATCACGAGGCTCGTAAGAAGCGTCAGGTTCGGATTCGGGATCCGGGCTCGAGCGTTCCCTAAGGCCGCCAAGGAGGTCCCTCCCAAAGAAATCACATCCGTTCCGACGTCGACCTGCTCCTCAGGTAAGGAGATGATCCCGTCACCGTTCGCATCGATCGCCCCGGGGGTTATGACATTCAGCTGGTTCCCCCGAGAGTCCTTCAGGTCGTATGTGACACCGAAATCCTGAAGATCGGTTCGATTAATGAACATGATCTTCGCGGCGATGTTTACCTGTGTCGTCTCCCGGTCGAGGTCAACCAGAAGATTCTCCACCGTCTCGAGCACCCGGGCTACATCGGTAACGATGAGCGTGTTGGTGGCCGGGTTTACGGAGATCCTCCCCCGATCCGGAGTCAGGAAGGCTTCGACAGCGGTCTGGAGCTCCGAGGCAGTCGCGTAGTTGATCGTGAATGCCCGGGTTGCCACCGGCTCGGTGATCTCCCGCTGGTGCAGGTTCTCCAGGTTGTCCACCCTAATGATCCCCGATTCCATTTCTCGGGCCACAAGACCGCGGGAGGATAGAATAGCCGAGAGGGCTTCGTCCCAGGGTTGGTCCCGGATCTCGGCGTCGACCATGATGCCGGTCACCGCCCCACCAGGCACGATGGACCTGTCAGCGAATTCGGCGAAGTGGAAAAGCACCTCGGCGATGGGAGTGTTGGTGAAGGTGACCCGAATCCTATCGGCTTCCTGAGGCTGACGGACGGCCCCGAAAGCCGGCATGACCTCATCAGCTTGGGCCGAAGGAGCCGCAGCACCTGTTGACCAGGGTGCAAAATCCCCACTCGGGTTTTCCAGGACTACCCGGAGCTGTTGCTCCCCGGGAAGTATCTGGTAACCCACCACCGCATCCAGTTCGATGACCAAACGGACGATCTCGCCCGAATACTGACTGGTGCGGATGGAGCGGACTCCACCTCGGTTTATGTCCAGGAAGTTGTCCCGGGGAAGGGCGTGCTCAGCACCGATCAGGTCTAGGACCAACCGGCTGGGGCCTTCCATGGTGAAGTCACGGTATTCAGCTTGGCCCTCCATGGAGATGACGACCTCAGTCCGCTCCGGAGCCGGCTGAATGCTCAGCCCTGTGACCGGACCCCCAACACTCAGCAGGAGACCAGCCAGAAGGGATAGGATCGAGGTCATGAGAGGCCTCCTTGACCAGGTCGCTGCAGCTGCATTATTCGCTGCTCCCTCATCCCGAATTCTTCAATTTCCACGACGACTCGGGTTTCTTGGATTTGCAGGATTCGAATGTTGCCCAACTTTTCACCTCGTCGCATCCGATACGTCCTCATAACCGCAGGATCAGAAGTCTGCTCGGGTCTAGGTCCGAAAAGGACTACCGATTTCTCCGGGTCGGTGGAGTAGATCACCCCGAGAAGCTGGAGCCCCTCATAACGGGGACCCGCCTCATCCCCTGAGACCAGGGGTGCGAACGGATCTCGCCGCTGGTACTGAGGATAGAGGAAAACCTCCCTCTCGAAAACCAGGGTAACCGAATCGGGCAGAGCCCGTGCCTCGACGGTATCAGGAGGGGGATCCTGGGCTCCCAACGGCAGGGCTGAGATGATCAGGAACGTGCACCCCAAAAGGAGATGTCGTGAATCAAGGTTTCTCATGATCAGGTTCCTCCCTCACCCTCAACTCCGCCCACGTCGGGTGGTGGGCCGGTATCAGCAGGGAGAATATAGGTCTGAATCCGAAGCCGGGCCGTAAGGGGCATTTCGAGGTCCGGGTCGAGAATGCTTTGCTCCCCCTGGTAGGGAATGAGTTCAAGATCCACAGGTGTGATGATCCGAGGTAAGGAAGCAATGGTGGTCAGGAATCGTCCGATGTCGTGATATTCTCCTACGACCTCGATCTCATAGGATTCCTTGGTATAGAAGGGTCCAACCTCGTTCGGTTCAGGCCGCATCTCAGGGTCGCTCACCCCAGATTGTCGCGCGGCTGCCGATATCTCGTTCAGGAGGGACGCGACTTCTTCGCTTTGGGGGATCAGGCGCTCGAGCTGAGCGACATGGAGTTCGTATGAAGCCAGGCGTTCTTCGAGCTCCGACCCACCTCTAGCGACGAGAATCTGGGCAAGCCGGTTGTTTTGTTCCAACCGGTCAAGTTGAGCCCTCATCTCCTCTATCTCAGTCTGTTTTGGCGTATACCAATAGGTATGGAAGAGAAAAGCCAGCGCAGCGACAAAGATCACCACCAAGAGGGCTTTTCGCTGTTTCGGATCGTCAGGTATCAGAGCCATAGGTCAACTCGGTTAGCCTATTGTCCCGAAGGTGGGGCACTCGACCCCCCAGACGAAGACTCCAGTAGGGGCACGGTTTCCAGGAGCTCCGGCGGTGGCCTTTCAAAGAAGGCCTCCAGGGAGAACGAGGTCACGGCGCGATTGAATCCGGCTGAACTCTCAAGGGCCCGCTCTGCCGAGACCAGGCGCACATTCGAGATAAAGGGGGAGGCTTCCAGATTCTCCATAAACTGGGTGAACGCGAAGTTGTTCCCCGCCCTGCCGTCAATCTGGAACTGAAGCTCCTCCCCCAAGGACACCTGGATGATCTCGGTCAGCCAAGTGTAGTCCGGGAGGGCCCGTGCAACCTCATCCAATACGTGAGGCCAAACATACCTATCCTCGTCGATTTCCTGGATGATGACCGCTCGCTGGAGGATGGAATCCTCCCGAGCCTCAAGGAGGGTACTCTGGGCGATTTCGTCTACGAATCGCGCGGAGTCCCTTTGGGCCGCATCAATACCTATCTCCAGCTCGGTATTGGCCCCAGCGGTACTGTACCAGCGGTACCCCATCATACCCACCAAGAGGATCACCACCACCGAGGACCCGATGACCCATCGATCCCCCACGCCACCGCCAATGCTTGGGAGTTTAACGGAGAGTTTGGGCCCAAAAGAGCCCCGCCTTTTTCCGCTCGGTAA
>JBDHMC010000072.1:0-8368 GCA_039656355.1 Gemmatimonadota bacterium
GCCCGCTTCGGACTGGAACTTCAGGTCGAACTGTTTCGAGAAGTTCTGCCCCAGAAAATGGGAGGTACCAGCTTGAAGAGCCTTGTTGTCCTGCATGAGGGCTTCAGTTGCGTAGCTCCGAACCCCACCCGCGAATTTCTCCGATTCGGTTTTGAGGCCGGTGACCGGTGGCATGGCTACCCAGTCCTCCATGAAGCTTCGGTACACGCCGAGCATCTGGAGGGCTTCGGCTTCAGCTTCCTCCGCAGTCGCGTGCGCTGTATGCCCCTCCTGCCAGAGGAACTCGGATGTGCGCAGGAAGAGTCGGGTCCTCAGCTCCCACCGCATGACGTTGGCCCACTGGTTCATGAGAATGGGGAGGTCACGGTAGCTCTGGACCCACTTTGCGTACATATGGTAGATGATGGTCTCCGAGGTCGGTCGGATCGCCAGATACTCTTCCAGCTCTTTCCCGCCCGCCTGGGTCACCACGGCCAGCTCAGGAGCGAACCCCTTAACGTGCTCCTTTTCCCGCTCGATGAAGCTCATGGGGATGAGGAGGGGGAAGTAGGCGTTCTCATGCCCGGTTTCCTTGAAGAGGCCGTCTAGCCCCTTCTGCATGTTCTCCCAGATGCCGTAGCCCCAGGGGCGAATGACCATGCTCCCCCGGACAGGAGAGTAATCGGCCAACTCCGATCCCAGGACCACTTCGTTATACCAGGCGTTGAAGTCTTCCCCTCGGGGAGTCAGCCCTTTGTTGTCAGCCATGCGGTTCCTTCGGTTTTGATTCCAGGTCTCGGTCAGGGGGAACACCCTTTTTACGGAACTCACGAAGATACACGAATCCCCCGGGAAGGATGAAGAGAAGGAGTGATCCTATGGTCCAGCCCCATCGGAAGGAGAGGCCGAGAGCGGAGTTTAGGACCCAGGCCACAAGGGCCCCTCCGACGAGAGCCAGGGCCAACGCAAGGAACAGAACGAGGTATTCCAGGACGTTCAGGCGGCGTAGGACCCAGCTCAATGCTTCCTGGCTTGCCTCGGCCTCTTTACGCCCCGGGTCCATCTCCCCCCAACCCCTCACCCTTCTTGAGCAAGTCCAAGGAGACCTGTTCTTCCGTGCCGGAATCCATGTCCCGAACCACCGCCACCCCCTTCTCCACTTCTTCGGGGCCGAGGATCACTACCCAACGGGCCCCCTCCGTGGAGGCGGCAGAGAACTGCTTTTTCACAGGTTGATCACGGAGCGAATAAAGCACCCGCCGACCCTTTTCCCGGTGGACCCGGGCCAGCTCATGGGTCAGGGGTCTGAGATCCGCGGTGATGCTCACCAGAAAGAGATCCGCTTCTCGCGCTACGGAAGGAAGCAAACCACGAGCCGTCAGGAGTTCGGTGAGAACCACGTCCCCCATTCCGAAGCCGGCTGCCGGTAGCGGTTCGCCTCCTACCAACTCCAGGAGTCGGTCGTAGCGCCCACCGCCGCAAATGGCCCGGAACTCCCGCTTCCTATCGAAAATCTCGAAGACGATCCCCGTGTAATAGGCTAGCCCCCGAACGATCTTGAGGTCGAAGTCCAGGAACTCCCCCAAACCCAGACGGGTGAGGATCTCCCGGAAGTCCTCCATTTCCTTCAGAGCCTCCGTCACGACGGGGTTTTCCCCATGGATGCGGGCCACATCCTCCAGCCCCCCGTCCTCCACCAGGGCCAGGAGCTCCTTTGCCTGGTGCTCGCCCAAGCCGCATTCACTCTGAAGACGCTGAATACTCCTGGAGGGCTCTTCCCGTTCGACCTTGTCCACAACCTCGAAGGCCGGAAGGAACTTCTCTTCGGGAACACCCGCCGCCCCAAGGATGGCCGACAGGAGACGTCGGTCCGAGATCCGGGCAACGATGTCCTCCTTTTCCAGCCCAAGGGCCCGAAGAGCATCCAGGGCCACTGCCAGGATCTCTGCATCGGCCCCCACTCCGGCCTCCCCCACGATGTCCACGTTCCACTGGAAGTGTTCCTTCAGCCGACCCAACTGCTGTCGTTCATACCGAAAAAGTTGGGGGAGGGTGAACCATCGGATGGGCTTGGGCATGGCCCGACTCCGCTCTCCCAGGATTCGGGCGAGGGAGGGAGTCATCTCCGGCCGTAGAGTGACGTCCCGGCCTCCCTTGTCCTGGAATGCATAGAGCTGCCCCACGATCTCGTCACCGCTCTTCTCGGTGTAGAGATCCAGGGCCTCCAGAGGCGGTCCGTCATACTCCCGAAAGCCGTAACGCCGGGAGATTCGGCGCCAGCTCTCGAAAATGTGGGAGCGGATCTGGAAGTCCTCGGGGGGAAAGTCCCTGAACCCCGGAAGCCTTGAGAAAGCCTTGTCTTTTGCCATTGCGGCGAATCTACCCAGGGGGAAGATGGAGGGGAACCCCTTGCACTGGCTCCTGGGAGCCTACGCGTGGTCGCTCCCCGTTACGGGGACAGGGTCCTACTCAAGCCCGTACGGGAGGATTCCCAAAACGTTCATGGCATCCCCGACCGTATGGTGGGAACCCGTCACCACCACGGTCCCCTCCCCCGCCACCCTCCGGGCCATATCCATGGCCTCCTCAAAATCCGGGAGGATGTGGAGGTTTGGTCGGGTCTTGACCGCCCCCGCCGCCTCCAAGGGGTCCCACCGCCGATCTGGAGGTACGGTGGGAGGTTGGGTCAGGACCGCCTCCCGTGCCATGGCGAAAAGACGCGGAAGCATTGAGCGCCAATCCTTGTCCCCCTGGATCCCAACGAGGAGAACAAGGGGTTCCGGAAGCGCCAATCGCCGAAGACTGGTAGTCAGCGCCCGGACACCAGCCGTGTTGTGAGCCACGTCAAAAACCCAAATACCCTTGCCCTCTTCATGGATCTGGAGACGACCAGGCCACCGCACACCCGCCACTCCCTTCCGAACCGCATCCACTCTGGGCCTCATTGCCTCGGGCAGGAGCTCCAGGCTTCGGACGGCCAGTGCCACGTTGGCGGCCTGATGCCGACCAGGAAGGGGTGAGTGAAGAGCCAACCGTCCCCAGGCCTCCGTCTCCAGCTCGAAGGAGTTGCCGCTGGGAGACACTTCCAGGCCTCTCACTTCTTCCGCCGCATTGATGGCGAGAAAGGGGGCCCCCACCCTCTCGGCCTGGGCCCGAAAGATCTCTCGGAGGGCCAAATCACGCTCCGCCGTGATGACAGGGACACCGGGCTGAATGATGCCCGCCTTCTCTCCGGCGATTTCCTCGAGGGTGAAGCCGAGGTACTCCGCGTGATCCAAGGCCACATTAGTGATTGCCGTTACCTGGGGCCGGATGACGTTGGTGGAGTCCAAACGCCCACCCAGGCCCACCTCCACCAACCCGAAGTCAACCTCGAGTTTGGCGAAAAGATGGAACGCCAGGACCGTGGCGGCTTCGAAAAACGTGAGCCCCAGGCGAGCAATGGAGTCCCGAAGCTCATCGGCGGCGGCCATGAGCACATCCGCGGATACGGGACGACCGCCGATTTGATACCGTTCCCTGAAGGAGCAGAGATGAGGGGACGTGTACAGGCCAACCTTCTTCCCATCCTCCTTCAGGACCTGGGCCCACACGGCGGCCAGTGAGCCTTTTCCATTGGTCCCTCCTACGTGGAGGGTCGGGTATTGGTCTTGGGGGTCGCCAATTTCCCTAAGGAGAGTCTCGGTCCGCTCCAAGCCCCAGGGAACCCCCGTAGGAAGGGGGGGGAAGATTCGATCCAAGCGAATGTCTCCGCCGCCCTGGAGCACACCTCCCTGCCCCGAGAAGGTGGAATCGGGCGGGGCCTTCACGCCTCTTCGTCCCAACCTGCCCACATGTGCCGGAGGAGGAGGGCCAACGTTTCCCTCAGCTCCCGCCTGTCCAACACTTTGTCCACCATGCCATGGTCCAAAAGGAACTCTGAGCGTTGAAAGCCCTCGGGAAGGCCCTGCTTGATGGTCTCCTCAATGACGCGGGGCCCGGCGAAGCCGATGAGGGCTCCAGGTTCAGCCAACTGTGCGTCACCCAACATGGCAAAGGAGGCCGTGGTGCCCCCTGTGGTGGGATCGGTGAGTACCGAGATGTAGGGAAGGCCAGCCTCATGGAGGCGGGCCAGGACCGCCGAGGTTTTCGCAAGCTGCATTAGGGAATAGATCCCCTCCTGCATTCTGGCACCCCCGGAAGCGCTGATAAGGATCAACGGACGGTGGAGCTCCAGGGCCCGCCGGGCGATCCTGGCGATTTTCTCCCCCACCACGGAGCCCATGGACCCTCCCAGGAAGCGAAAGTCCATGACGCCGATACAAACCGGAATCCCCAGGAGGACACCCTCCCCCACAACCACACCCTCTCGCTTTCCAAGCTTGTTTTCCGCCGCCGTCAGCCGGGCATGGTAGGGCTTCCGGTCTTCGAACTCCAGCGGATCCCGACTACGGAGATCCAGATCCCGCTCTTCGAAGGTTCCGGGGTCCAGGAGGAGGCCTATGTACTGGTCCGGGGAGATCCGGAAATGAAAGCCACACTCAGGGCAGACCTGAGAGTTTTGGGCCAGCCTCTCCCCATAAACGATCTCCCCACACCCTCCGCATTTGTCGAACACGTCGGATGGGAGATCTCTTTTGTCGGCAGATTTCAGGGGCTGTTTGGGCTTTCGAAACCAGGCCATCCAATGCCCTTTCTTCGGCAGGTTCCTGGCACGTGTGCGCCCCTCATGTCTCCTGTGAAACTCTGACCGCAACCGCCAGAGCCACCCAGGACATGAGGAGGAAGGACCCCCCGTAGCTCACAAATGGAAGCGGGATGCCCGTGATGGGAACCAACCCAACCGTCATCCCGATGTTTACGAATATATGCGTGATCCAAGCTCCGAAGATACCGAAGATAACTAGGCCGGCAAAGGGATCGGCAGCTCGGCCGGCCAGGCGGATTAGCCGAAGAAGGATGAAGGCGAAAGCCAGGATCACCAAGGATGTTCCTAGGAATCCCAATTCCTCCCCGACCACGCTGAAAATGAAGTCGGTGTGCTGTTCAGGGAGAAAATCCAGCCGTTTCTGGGTTCCTTCCGTGAATCCCTTTCCCCAAAACCCTCCACTCCCGATGGCCACTTTCGATTGTATGATCTGCCAACCGGCCCCCCGCGGATCCACGGAAGGATCCAGGAACACCAAAAGGCGGTTCTTCTGGTAATCGGCCAACGACAGCCAGAGTGGGAGGGCAACGGTGCCGGCGGCGAGGTTGGCAAGGACCACTGCCACAGACTCCACCAGATAGAGGCGATACCGGTAGAAAAAAAGCGAAAGAGTGAGGAGGATGATGTAGCCCGACCAAACCGCGGTGTCGTAGCTCAGGATCAGACCCAAGCCGGGACTCGCCAACAGAACGAGGAGGGGAACCGGGGTCCCACCCCAGTAGAGCATGGCGAAGAGGATCCCGATGAAGGCCAGAGCAGTCCCCAGGTCGGGCTGCAAAACCACCAGACAAAGGGGAAGGCCTACGATCGCCAGGGGGGCCAACAGCTCGCGGAGGTTCTGGATGGCCTCCCGCCGGGTGGAGAGGAGGCGGGCCACCGCGAGGATCGTGGCGATTTTTGCCACCTCCGCCGGTTGAAAACGAAAGCCGCCAATTGAGATCCAGCTCTTCACACCGGCCGCCGTCCCCACCCCCGAACCGATCACCAAGGTGGCCATGAGGAGGAGGATCCCCAGAACGTAGGTCGGTAGGGCTGCCCACTCGAACCATCGTGGTGGAATCTGGGAAACGGCGGTGAAGGCCCCCAGCCCCAAGAAAAGCCAGGTGAGCTGGCGCTGCCAGATGTTCTCCGTCACGGAGCTAGGGACGTTCAAGGCCCCGGCGGAGAAGATCAT
This sequence comes from Gemmatimonadota bacterium, assembly GCA_039656355.1. Taxonomy (GTDB): domain Bacteria; phylum Gemmatimonadota; class Gemmatimonadetes; order Longimicrobiales; family Gaopeijiaceae; genus JABDNZ01. The sequence continues at coordinate 5,841 of JBDHMC010000072.1, forward strand.
GCCTACGCCAAACACGGAGAGAAGAAGGACCGTCAAAACCAGGGGCGGCGCCCCGGCCCAGGCTCGGAGGATCCTGATCATCCGGTTCCCAGAGTTCCTGCCCAGGGAGCCGGTGTTCCCGTTCTCCAGTGCTCGCCCAGGGTCTGAATGGAATCCGTTGGGATGCCATACTTACGACGCAGATAGTAATCCGCCGTTTTGGCCATGAGGGGGGCCGCCACTCCGGAGCCGCTCTCCCCGAACTCCACGATGACCACCACCACGATCTCAGGATCCCCACCCCTGGGACCCGCGATGCCGGTGAACCAGGCGTGGTCGGGGTTCGGGGGATTCTGCACCGTCCCCGTCTTCCCCATGAGGTCCCAGTGCTCCAGGGACGACAGGTAAGCCGTCCCACCCGGCTGAACCACGCCCCTCAAACCCTCTCGCATGGTCTCCAGGGCATCCTGAGTGAGATTGAGGCTCCACCCTCCTTCCGGGGGCTCCCCAGTCCGCAAAAGGCGGGGTGGGGGTGCCGTCCCGTCCCGTGCGATGGCCAGATAGAACTGGGCCATTTTCAGAGGGGTTTGGGAATTGGGTCCCTGGCCGATGGCCAGGCTCAGGACCTCACCTTCAGTGGCTCGGTACCCGAACTGAGGCGCTCGCTCCCACCACGTGGGGTCATCGGGAAAGTTGCCCCGGGCCTCGGACGGGAGATCAATGCCACAGCGCTCGTTGAATCCGATGCGGGTCCCCTCCTCCAGGAGGCGCCGGAGACCGATCCGCAGGCCCAACTGGTAGAAGTATACGTTGCATGAGTGACGGATGGCCCCCAGCAGGTCCAAAGCCCCGTGGCCATCCGGATTCCAACAGCGGGAGTAGCCGTTCCCGTAGGCCATGCCACCGGTGCAGGGGATGGGCATGGTCTCGTCGGGGCGAACCACCCCCAGGTCCAGGCCGATGGCCGCTGTCGCCAACTTCCAGGTGGAGCCCGGCGGGTATATCCCCTGCACAGACCGGTTGAGGAGGGGTCGGGCCGGATCCAAGAGAAGAGTATCCCACTGATCTGCGGCAATCCCGCCCACGAACTTGTTGGGGTCGAAAGTCGGGGAAGAATAGAGTGCCAGGATACCCCCGTCCTCCACGTTCAGGGCCACCACGGCCCCCCGCATGGTATCCGGGAAGATGCGGTGAACCCACCTCTGGAGATCGGAATCGATATTCAGGTATATGTCCTGCCCCGGGGTCGGGGTCGCCAAGCTGTCGGCTGACGCCTGAAAGGAGCTGTCGGCTGACCGCTGAAAGGGCCCGACAATCCTACCCAGAACGTCCACCTCCACATACCGAGTTCCCTCTTTCCCCTGGAGGAGGGTCTCATACTGCCTTTCGATCCCGTCCTTCCCGAGTATCGTTCCCGGCACATAGCGCTTTTGGGAATCGGAAGCGTAGAGGGAGTCTTCCAGTTCGGTGTTGGTGATCTCGCCCAAATATCCAAGGACATGGGCCAGAGCCTTCCCAGACTGGTACCGGCGGCGGGGCCGCGCCTCCAGGTCGAGTCCGGGGAAATCGCTCTGTCGCTCCACCAGGGCGGAGACCTCCGCGAAGGGAGCGTTCACCTTTACGGAAAGGGGCTGCCTGGGATAGGCCCGGACCTGCTCCATTAGATGATCGATGCGACCGTCGGTCAGACCGAGGTGGGGACGGATGCGCTCCAATCGGGCTCGGATGGTGTCCGGGTGGTCGGCGAGGAGGACCACGGCCCATCCGGGCACGTTGTCGGCGAGGACGCTGTCATTGCGGTCGAATATGGTACCCCGGGGAGCCGGCACTGCCAGCGGTCTGACGCGGTTGGACCTTGCCTGTAGCTTCCAGTCGCTGGAACTGATGACCTGAGCCCGGAAAAACGCCAAGCCCAGCAACCCCATGAGGATGGCCACCACCAGGACGCCCCCCTGCGCCCGGCTCTGGCGGGAGATGGGGTGATCCAGTCTCATCGAAGCTCCCTCGTGCCCCCGAACAGAAAAACGAGAGGGATCCCTAGCAAGGCCACATAGAGGGCCGCTATCCCGCCGTCGATGAGAATTGCATTCACGAAGGGATCCCTCATCGACTCCCCCGCCACCACCCAATGGACCGTGTCCCGCAGAAACTTCCCGAGGCTCAGATAGACGAAAAAGAACAAGAGGGAATCCCCCATAAAAAGGTCCCGGGTCCGAGCCCCGAGAATCCCCAACACAGTCATGGCCAGGGTGTTGGCCCCAAAAGCCAGGCTTGAAAAAGCATCTTCCAGGAGGCCAAAGAAGAATCCCAAGGCTCCGCCCCATCCCATTCCTGTTTTCCTGACCGCCAGAAGGAGGGCCAGGGTCAGGAGATCAGGAGCCGCCCGTTCGATGCCCAACCCCACATGGAGGAAGAAGTGCAGAACCACCAAGACGGGAACCAGGATCCGAAGAATGGTCCTTCGGGTCATCCTCCCGGTCCTCCCTCCTGGAATAGCTCCATGAGCCGGTCCGTGGAGACCCCAGGCCTCATGACCAGGACGTGGATGA
>JBDHMC010000073.1:0-15710 GCA_039656355.1 Gemmatimonadota bacterium
CCCTGCCGCCCCCGGGGAATATTTCACCGGCCTGGACAGCGTCACCAAACTGGGAGCCATAAGCTGCGATAGCCTCCAGCTTCCGAGCCATTTGGTCAGTGATGTCCACCACGAAGGTGGGTTTCTGGGGTTCCTCCCGAAAGGAAAGAGCGTGGACCACCTTGAAGGGTCGAAAAGGGGCTCCTGGGGCCGGGAAGTTCTTCAGGCCTGCCAAGTAGGCTGCGTCATAGACCAGTTCCGCTGCCGCCCGATGGTCGGGGTGCCGTCCTTGGATCCAGTGAGTTATCACCACCCGGGGCCGGAGTTCCCGGAGGTGCTGAGCCACCACCTGCCGGGTCTCGGGCGTGTTCTGGAGGCGGGAATCGGGAAGGCCGGCATTCCGTCTGACAGCCAGACCCAGAACCTCGGAAGCCTTTTCCGCTTCACGCGCCCTGGTCTCGGGAGACCCCTGGCTTCCCATCTCCCCCCGGGTCAGGTCCAAGATACCTGTGCGTTCCCGCCGGTCATTGGCTTGAAGGAGGGAACCGCCGCAAAGGAGTTCCGCGTCGTCCGGGTGGGCCACGACGGCCAGAACGTCTACTGGTTCCATGAAAATCTATCGAAGTTTGGGGAACAATCGGTGGGAGCCGGTCATTCGTGCCGCAGGGCGTCCACCGGTTCCAGTTTGGAGGCTCGCATGGCCGGGAGCAAGCCAAATAGCATCCCCGTGAGGAGGGCCATGGCCAATGCCGTCAGAACGGACCAGAGGGGAATGGAAGCCGGAATGGGAGTGGCGGCCTCGACCGCCTCGGCAGTCAACCCCCCTATGAGCAGCCCCGCAGCCCCCCCAAGGAGGGTGAGGACCCCCGCCTCAACCAAGAACTGCCAGAGAATCTCCCGTCGGGTTGCCCCCACGGCCTTCCGAACGCCGATTTCCCGGGTTCGCTCCGTCACCGAGATCAACATGATTCCGATGACCCCGACGCCTCCGACCATGAGTCCTACCGAAGACAGCGCCAACATCACGATAAAGAACATACTGGTCAGCTGATTGAACATGTCGACGAGCTGATCGGACCGGAGGATGGCGAAGCTGTTCTCTTCCTGAGGCCCCAGCCCTCGAAGAGTCCGAAGAAGGCTTATGATCTGGTCCTCCACCTCCTCGGTGGGTACGGCTTCCTCTGGTACTACCAGGACCTGAAAGAACATGTCGTCTGCCTTCAGGCGCTTCAGGGCTGCCGTGTAAGGAACGATGGCAAAGTGCTGGATCACATCGGAAAAGATATTGTCCCCGATGTCGAAAACGCCTACGACAGTAAACAGCTCGTTTACACCCCGGCGACCCGATGAGACACGGACCCTCTTCCCGACCGGGTCGAGAGGGCCGAAAAGCTCCTCGGCCAGGCCCACAGAGATGACCAAGACGCCACGGGCCTGATCCACTTCGGCAGGGATGAAGTTTCGCCCTGCCGAGAAATCCCCCAGGGTGTAACTGGACCATCCAACTGAGTTCCCGCTTGCCGAGACCCCGCGGACTCGCCGTCCCTCAAAAGAGATGGAGAGGCCCATGTCGAAATCGACGATGGCCTCCCTGACCGCCGGGAGGCGTTCGATGCGTTCGGCTTCCAGAGGGGTGATTTTGGGTTTGTTCCACCAGGGGGGGCGGCCGGACCCATCTGTGACGATTCGGACATTCGTCATGTCGAATCGGGTGATGATCAGGTTCTCAGGCCCCGAAGACTCGAAGGCATCGAGGACGCTGCTTCGAATCCCGGTGATGAGCGCGGCCATGGTCACAACCACGGCCACGCCGATGGCCACCCCTAATATCGTGAGACTGGCCCGGACCTTGTTGGCCCGGATGGCTGCCAAGGCGATGCGGACGCCCTCGTCGAGGGTGGCGAAAGTTCCGCTGGGAGCTCCGTTGGGAGCTCCGGTGGGATTACTCATACCGTAGTGCGTCAACGGGGTCGAGTTTGGCGGCTCGGGCCGCTGGGTACACGCCGGCTATCATCCCCACGACCACTCCAAGAGCCACCCCCATGGTCACCCATTTGGGTGTTACAGCAGTGGGGAGGGGCGATATGGCCGCCACCAGCCAGGTAAGACCCACACCCACACAAACGCCCAACATCGCGCCGGTGCCAGAGAGGGTGGCGGACTCGATGAGAACTTGGACCACGATGTCACGACGGCGGGCGCCGATGGCCTTTCGGACCCCAATCTCCCGTGTCCGCTCCATGACGGAGACGAGCATGATGTTCATGATGACAATCCCCCCCACCACCAGAGATATTCCCACCAATCCGGGGAGAGCCATGAACAGGATTCTGGAGATCGTGTCCCAGAAACCCAACGCGTCCTCGGCGGTCTCCAGCTCGAAGGTATTGGGCTCGGAAGGCCGCAACCCGTCTTGGACCCTCAAGATCGCCTCGATCTCCATCATCGCCGGACGGATGTCACCCGGTTCCATGGTCTGAACGATGATGCCTTCCACGAAACCACGTGGGCTGACGACGTTCTGGATGGGAGAACGGGCGGGGGCAATAGCGCGATTGTCGAGTGAGATCCCGAAGATGGATCCCTGTTCTTCCAGCACCCCTATGACCCTGTAGGGGAACCCTCGAATCCTCACTGTTCTCCCCAGGGGATCCAGCCCTTGGAAGATTGTCTCGGCGGTGCTCATCCCCAGGATCACCACAGGGACTCCCCGATCGGCCTCCTGAGCGGAGAAGGGTCGGCCCCTCTCCACCTCCAGGCTCCGGATTCGAAGGAGCTCCGGGGACACCCCCGCAATCATTACGTTTTCGACTTTCCTTCCGTTGTCCCCCTCCAGCTGACCACCGGCGTCACTCTCCACGCCCACCAGGGCAGGGATGGATAGCGTTTCCTTTATGGTCTCGGCGTCCTCGAAAGTCAGACGGCGCCGCCGGGCCCACCTTCGAGCCTGTGCCCCGTCGGTAGTGATCTGGACCGACGGAGAGCGGGTGATGGTGATGGTGTTGAGGCCGAAGATCTGACTCGCGAAATCATCCTTGATGTACCGATCCATCCCCTCCACAACGCTGACCACCACCAGGAGGAACATGACCCCAATGATGACCCCGAGAAGGGAGAAAAAGCTCTTGAGCTTTTCCGTCCTGATCTGGTTCAGGGCAAGGACCACGCCTTCCCAGACGTTCATGGACGAAAGGCTCCGGGATAGCCGGCGGATCGGGCAGGGGGCAAGGTCATGTGAACGACACCGGTCCAGACTCGCTGTCCGTGCCTGACCCACTACCCTCGACGGGCCTGACCGGATCCTCGTTCGTCAGTTCCCGGATCCGCTGGTATGGCCCGGCCACCACGGTGTCGCCGACCTCAACACCCGTGAGAACCTCGAAGTACTCCATGCCTGTGATACCCACCTCCACCGGGGTGAAGTAGGCGACACCATCCCTTACCACGAAAACCCCTTCGATGTCCTGAACCTGCTGGCTTCTGGCCACCGGGCCCTGGGCTCGTTCCTGGACCTGGGAGGAAGAGTTCTCCTCGGTGTCTTGAGGCGTATCCGATTCTGCGTCTTCTGGCTCCCTCACAGTTAGGGAGATGATGGGAATGGACACCACGTCGTCCCGGATGGCGGTGATGATGTCGGCGGTGGCGGACAGGTCGGGTCGGAGTTGAACCCCCAGGTCATCCAGGGTAATGACCACCTCGAAGTCGATGGCGGCCGCTTGTCCGGTACCGGCGGTCTGGGAGGGCGGGCGGATTGCGCTATTCCCGATCTCGGTGACTCGTCCCGTGAAGACCCGGTCCGGGAACGCATCCAACTCCACAAGGGTGCTGTCCCCCAGGGAGATCTGGGGCACGTCAGTCTCGTCCACTTCCATCACCGCTTCCACCACTGACAAATCGCTGATTGTGAGGATGAGGCTCCCGGCGTTGTTCATGGTCCCGATGACAACCGTTTCCCCCGCTTCCACGTTCAGGCGGGTAACCTTCCCGGACATGGGGGCCAGGATAATGGTTTTGGACAACTGATCCAGGGTCTCGTCCAGGGCCGCCTCGGCCTGGGAGACACCGAACTGGGAGGCTTCAAACAGGGCCTGGGCCACCTCCAGGTTGGTCGCTGCGTCGTCAACCTGCTGGCGGCTCACCAGCGTGGAGTCCCGGGCCCAGAGCGCTGCCATCCTCTCATTGTCCCTGTGGGACCTCACTCGATTGGCCCGCTGTTGGGCTGCCTGGGCTTGGGCCTGGCTCAAGCTGGCCCGGGCCCTCGAGACAGCAGCTTCCAGTTGGCTGGGATCGATTCTGAGGAGGGTCTCCCCCTCGGATACGTCATCCCCCTCCTCCACGTTCAGCTCGATGATCCGTCCCATGACGTCCGCGCTGATATCCACGGCTCTCCTGGCCCGGACATTTCCGCTCACCGTGACGGTGGCCACCAAGTCCCGCGTCTCCACCCCCTCCATGCGAACCTGGACTCCTCTTCCAGCCCCTCCCTGGGTGACGCTAATCGCGACCGCACCACCAAGGACCAGGACCAGCAATACGCCAATGATGATCTTACCGCGTGAACTCATGGATCTATGCCTTTCCGGGCCGCCTTATGGCGTCCGAAGGGATGTGCCAACAACACTCTCTAAGCTCGCCAAATTGTCGTGATATGCGAAGATGGCGGCGATTCGGTCCCTATCGGCCCCAGCCTTCACGGTTTCGGCCTCCACCATCTCCAAAAAAGTGGCCAAGCCCAACCGATAACGCTCCTGGGCAAGGCGAAGCTGTTCGTCCGCCCAAACCTGGTTTTCCTCTTCGATGAGGGCCGCCTCGTAGGCCGTCCGAAGGTTCGCCAGACCACTGGCGATATCCGCCTTCAGAGCCAACTCCGAGTCCCTGATCTGGTACTGAAGGTCGTCCTCGGCGATTCGTGCGGATTCCAGATTCAACTGCCGCCTCCGCCCCTGGAAAATGGGAATGCTGATGGTGAGGGAGGCGGATGGGGGTTGGCGGATGAAGTCGAAAGGGAAAGCGTTGTTCCGGTTGATTACACCCTGCCGTTGGTCCTCGGTGAAGAGGTACTGGGAACAATCGGACGGCGGCAAAGGATCAGCCAGCCTGCTATACAGATCATTCGTGGCCTCGCACTGGGCGATTCTACCTAGAGAGGCTCCTTGAGCTTGGGCGACGAGGAAATCCGGGTTTGACGCCTCTCGAGCGAATCCGCTGGTGCCCGCCGAAAATGAAAGCGTAGGGAAGTACGCGGAACGAGCCATCCTCTTCGAGTAACTCTGGACTCTTTGGGAAGCCCTGAGGCCCAGGAGGGAGGGGTTCCGTTCCATTGCCAGCGACAGGAGCTCCGGCTCGTTCCAAACGGGCGCCGTAAGCTCAAAAGTCGTGACCAACGTGAAACCGTCCTGCGGATCGAGTCCCATTTGTTGGGCTAACCGGAACTTTCCTGTGCGGACAGCGTTTTCGCTCACCAACACGGAAACTCTCGCTCGTCCTACCGCGACCTCTGCCTGTCTGGAATCCAGGGGCGTCCCGGAACCAACCTCCAACTGCCCCTGAGCGAGCCGTAGATTCCCCTGGGCCCGCTCCAACTCCTGCTGGGCCACACCAAGGGCCTCCTCCTGGCGAAGCACCTCCAGATAGGCCTGCGTGACCCGGAAGTCCACCATGGCCCCGCTGGCATCGCCTAGGGCAACCTGAGCCTCCCGGTCGGCTTTGGCTTGCGGGAGGGCCAGGAGGACCCGCCCGTCTATGGTGTAGGAAAGGCCCAACCTATAGGAGGAGAAATAATAGGACGGTTGGTTCCCGAATCCGAGCTCGCTGAGGGTCACGCTTCCCACCTGTTGTTCCCCTGAGCCCTGCCATTGGAGGCTCGAGCTTGCGCTGGCCGACGGGATCAGAGCTCCATAGGCAGCTTTGATGTTCCAGTCCGCCACCTCTGTGTTGTTCAGGTCTGCCTGGAGGAGAGGACTATTCCTGCGTGCGGTCCGAACGGCCTCGTCCAGGGAGAGAGTGGCGGGAAGGGACTCTTGAGCCTCGAGAACTCCTGGGCTTCCGACCAGAAAGAGAAGGGTCGCAAAGAGCGCCCCTTTGGATCTAAGGTTCCTCACGGTTGAGCTCCAATAACGGAGGGACGGGGTGGTCCGTGGTCGAAGAACTCTACGGCCTCGAAAAGGCCACGGTTTCATGTATGCTCCCAATGAGGATTCGACTCCACTCAGGGAGGATACGAACCTTCGCAGGAGAGTCTTCAGAATTGAAGGGGGAAAGGGTCAGGTCAGACTTTCCCGTTCGGCAACGAGACCTTGGGAGGGAATCTCCAAGCGAAGGATGCGTCCCTGGCTATCGAACCAGATATCTCGGGATTGATCTCCACCCTCCAGGTGGAATCGCCGGGCGTCGGGAACCAGAACACCGCCCACTCGAATCTCCTCTTCCCCGACCAGGGACAGAGTCATTCGCAGCTGGCGACCCGCCCTCGGTGAGAGCACCGTGAGAGAAACGCCGGACTCGTCTTCCAGAAAGGTGTTAAGCAGGTAGTTGTGGTGGACGACACCTTCATCCAGGAGGACGGATCCGGGACCAGCTCGGAATTCTCTGAGCTGTTCCCCGGACATGGAAACGACTCTCGCCAGATACCGATTGTCAGAGACGCTCACGAAGATATCGGTGGTCTCGGCCCCAGACACTTTTATCTGGTAGTCGGATACCGCCAGGGTCCCCCCCTGGGCGTCCATGGCAGGTGCCAGTTTGAGGCTGCCCTCGGGGAGATTCAACTCCACCGATCCCCTGAGAATTACTCGTTGCTGTCCCTGGGGGCCGATTCGCCGGATGGAGAACTCCTCACGGCCGATCAACTCCCCCTCCACATAGATTCGAAACGCGTTTTCGTCCACGGACACGTTCTGGCACTGGGTCTGGGACGGATGGAGGGCCAATAGGAAGAGGGCTGGCGAGAGTAGCCTGAGGTTCATGAAAGTCATTGTCCTGACGAGGAATTCAATGGGTCCTCACCGGAGTTGGTACCCGATTGGGATGGCGAGGGTTCGCCGGAAAGGACCTCTGTGAGCGATTCGACGTATCGATTAATGATGGCTTCCCCCTTTTCAGACGAGGCTCGGGAGGGGAAGCCGAGGATTCCCCGGGAGCCGGGCGGGGGTGTGGCGACCCTTCCCTGGGCATATCTTCGGTAGGTTCGAGGGTCCGCGACCACATCGGCGGCCTGGTCCAACTGGACCCAGGCTGGTGCGAGGTGGAGCATAAGGGAGGTTTCCAACTCCCCGCCGTGCTCCGAGGAAGGGGACCCTTCCAAAAGATCACCGGCGTCGATGGTGAAGAGGTTCACTACGTTGGTAATCGCAGAGGAGGTCATGGCCATGAGAAGAGCATCCATATGAGGCTCATGCTGGTAGGCCGTCAGGAGGAGGAACTCCTGAATGCCGTGATCTTCCCAATTGGCCAAAAGCTCATTCAGGGCCCTGTGAAGGGTCTTCCGCTCGACCCCGGTAGAGCCGGCGTAACTCTCCTTGCCTGGATTCCAGACACCGTAATGAAAGCTGGGTGCCAGGAGAATCCCACACCTCTTGGAGACCTCTTCGGCGACCCTCTCCGCGATAAGGGTGTTGGTCCCGAGAGGAAGGTGAGGCCCATGCTGCACCAACGCTCCCACGGGAAGAATAAGGCGCGGATCCCGGGCCAGGATTCTACCGGCTTCTGGCCAAGGGAGTTGTTGGAGAGACAATGACCGATCCGGGACTTCCTCCATCCCCACTGCCTCGCTCGAAGCGGGTTCACTCCTCATGGCATTTCCTCTGGGGGGGAGTCCTCGGGTTGGCTGCCTGGACTCGGTGGCTTTCCCCCTGGTGGCTGATGATCTCGGCAGGGTTTTTCCTTGCCTGGACGTTGCTCCACAGGCCAACTAGACGACTCCACTCCCTTTCTGCCGTCTTCCTCCTGGTGGGGACAGTATTGGGCTTTTGGGCCCAAAGCCAGTTGGGGAGTCTCCGACCCGGGGACGAGGCCATCCGGAGTCGAAGGGTGGATCAGGTCACGAGTGCCCTTTCGGAACGGTTCGAGGCCCTATTGGATTCGGGGGACCGAGCGGTGCAGGAGACCCGGGCGCTCTTGATGGACCCTGGTCCTCGAGACCTCCAGGAAGAGCTTTCCCGGATTCGGCGAACCAGGGGCCTCACGGCGCTGGCAATCTACGATGCGAGTGACCAGCCCCTGGGGTGGGTCGGCGTTCACCGGGGCCGCATGCCGAGAGCCATCCGCAATGCCGAGACGCCCTACGCCTTCGGCGGCGGGCCCCTTTTTCGATACCTCTACTTCACCGCTACGGGGCCGGATGGAGAGGGGACTTTCGATACCTCTACTTCACCGCTACGGGGCCGGATGGAGAGGGGACAGCGGTGGCTGCGATTCTACTCCAGGCCAACCTCCCAGGGGGGCTGGAGGGTTCCGGGTTTGCCTCCCGGTTTCGCAGAGACACCGGGTTCCCCATCAAGATTCTCTCGCCGGATCGGGTCGAGGATACGGCGGTGTTGGACGTTGGGTGGGCAGGCGAACCCCTTCTTAGCGTCTCACTGGATGAGTTGGGACCGGATGAGCTTCGGGCCCCAAGGGTTCGTTTCTGGGTACGGATTGTCGGCCTGTTCGCACTTCTGACCTGGGGACTGTTGGCCGCCGGGGGGAAGGGGCTTTCGCGGCACAGTCTCGGCGCCTCAGCTTCCCTCCTCTTTTTGGCCCTTCTGGTTCCGGCTCAGCAGCTCTGGCCGAGCATGGGGATCACCTCCCCGGCCCAATTCCTCCTTCCCGGTCCGTTCCAGGCCACCTTGGGGCAGGTCGTGAGCTTCTCGGTGGCTCTAGGGCTCCTTCTGGCTCTCCTCCCCCTTAGGAGGGTGGCTTGGGTAGGTCCCCTGGTGACTGCCGCCGTCATCTCGGTGGCCTTTCCTCTCCTGGAGGCCATCTTCAGGCAAGGGCCATCGCCGGCCCTCCTGTCTGGGGGACCTGGCGGCTTCCTCCCCTATCAGATGACTTTGGGCCTCCTGTTGGCCTTGGTCGCTTGTGTGGCTCTAGGAATCGGGGGGAGTGATAGGCCTCGGGAAGCCAGGCCTTGGGTCCTTGCGGGGGGGGTGGCGCTCTCCCTGGGGCTGGCCTTTCTTTGTGCTCTCCTGGCGCGGTCAGGTCCTGGTATCTCCCCCCTTTATCTGGCCGGATGGGGCGCTGCGGCCTACTTGATGGCCCGAGGGTTGGAGGGGTTGGCTCGGAGCCAGCGGATTCTGGTATGGGTCATGGCTGGAGTCCTTGGGTCCACCGCGGCTCTTCCGGTTGCATGGGGTGCCCAAATTCAGGCCCGGATGGCTGAAGCCGAAGGACAGCTGCAGGACTTGGGGGCGGCAGCCGACCCGTACCTGGAATTCCGGCTCTACCGGATGGCTGAGATAGCCGATTCTCTGGATGCGGAAGTTCCTTCCCCCGTGGAGTTCCTCTTCGAAGTATGGGCATCCACGGGTTGGACCGAAGACCCTATCCCCATGTGGATCACACTCTGGTCTCCCGGGGACCTACCTCAGGAGAACCTCTCCATGGGGGTCCACGGGAGCCGCCCTCAAGAGGTCGATGATTTCCTGTCGGAAGCCCGGGAGGGAGGCGTGCCCGTCCTTCGCCGCCTCGGGCTGGGGGATGCCAAGTACGTCCTCCACGTTCCCCTGGAGGGTGGTCGCATCCTCACAGCGTGTACACCCCCCAAAGGGTCCACATCCGTCTCTTCGGCCCTGGGACCCATCTTCGCAGCGCTTGGGCAGCCGGGGCTGGGACCTTTGAACCTGGTCGATCTTCCCGTCGCGGAGATTTCCGAGTCAGGTTGGGAGGTGAGTTGGGAGCGTAGGGCGGACGGGTGGAGGGGGAGTATACCACTGGAGTTTCCGGGGGGGTGGTATTCGGCTCGCCAGACGGTGGCCGTCCCGAGGACTCTCCACATGGTGGCTCGTGGGACCTTGGTTCTTCTTTTGGATCTGCTCCTGGTTCTTTCGCTCTGGGGATTGGGAAGGGCCCTGGCCCGCGGCCGGGAGGTCCCACTCGCCGAGACGTTGAGATTTCTGGGTAGCTTCAGGGCACGGGTAACCTTGGCCCTCTTTGGGTTTTTCTCCCTCTCCATCGCCATCTTCGGGACCCTGGCCTTCCAGACCCTGTCAGGTGCCGCCGAGAGGACGGCCACCGCCCTGGCCGAGCGCCTCGTGGAGGACGGTGCGGCTACCTATCTGGATGTATCTGGACAGATGGGGCTTCTGGCACAGGAAGTGGGAGCCGATCTTCTCGAATACAGAGATGGTGAGTTGATCGACGGCTCCGCAGAGGAACTGGTGGAGCTAGGGTTGTACGAGGGTTGGGTGCCGGAATCGGTCTTCCGTAGCCTGGAGGACCGGACGGAGGTGCGGGGAACGTACAGGGCCTCCCTTGCCAGTTGGGCCTATGTCATGGCCTATCGCCGTCTCCCCGACGGGGACATTCTAGCCACGCCCGTACCGGTAGAGGCCGGGGCCACGGCCCTGCGGCGTCGGGAAGTGGCTGACCTTCTTGGATTTGCCATCATCCTAGGGGCCGCCCTCTCCCTGGGCTTGGCCTTCCTGGTGGGCGGAACCCTCACCCGACCTATTGAAACCCTCCAGATCGCCTCTGAGCGCGTAGGAAGCGGGAATTTGAGGGTCCGGCTTCCCCAAGATCGTCGGGACGAGTTCGGCGCCGTTTTCGGGGCCTTCAACCGGATGGTTCTTCGGATCCGTCGAGCCCGTCGAACTCTTCTCCGAACCACTCGCCGGACCCAGGCCATCATGGAAGCGGCGGCCACCGGGGTGGTGGCCCTGGAGTCTTCCGGAAAGGTGATGCTCGCCAACCCCCGGGCCGAGTCCCTCCTGAAGGAGGACATTCTGGTGGGCGAGGAGCTCCCCGGTCGGGAAGGTGAGGCGAAAGAGCTGGTCCAATGGATCGACCTCTATATTCGGGACGGGATCAGAGAGGCTGACACCGAGTTCCAGATGGGGAACCGTCGGATTCGGGTGCGAGCACGACGGGTATCAGGAGAGGGTCCCACGGGGGGAGCGGTCTTGAGCCTCGAGGACGTGACCGATGAGCTCAGGACCGAGAGGATACTGGCCTGGGGGGAAATGGCCCAGCAGGTGGCGCATGAGGTAAAGAACCCGCTGACCCCCATCAAGCTCAGTGTCCAACACCTGCAAAGGGCCTGGGAGGACCATAGACCGGACTTCGGCGACATTCTGGGGAAGAACGTAGGGGTGATTCTCAGGGAAATCGATCACCTGGCGGCCATTGCCAGGAGTTTCTCTCGTTTTGGAGCTCCCCGGGCTGCCGGTGAGACCCCTCTGGAGGCGGTGGGTATTCAGTCCGTGACAGAGGAAGTCATGAACCTATATCGAGGCGGTGAGGGCGCTCTGGAGTTCGAGTGCACCCTCCCCCCAAGGATTCCCCGGGTCCAGGCTCGAGAGTCCGAGCTCCGGGAGGTCCTTATCAACCTTCTGGAGAACTCCCGTGCCGCTATTCCCGATGAGGGGGTGGTTTCGATCGAAGCGGAACCGGTCACCCAGGGTGTCGAGCTCCGGGTGCGAGATAACGGGAAGGGAATCTCTCCCGAGCTGCTCTCCCGGATTTTCGAACCCCACTTTTCCACCCGCTCGACTGGAACGGGCCTTGGGCTGGCCATCGTCCGCCGCCTGGTGGAGTCATGGGGCGGGAGTGTCACGGCTGAGAGTGAAGTCGGAGAAGGAACGGTGATCGTAATAGTCATTCCGGTTTGGGAGGCGGAGGAAGAGAAAGATGAGTGAGAGGTGAGCCCTTGGAACTGAACCTCTGGTTGAAGGACCGGGACGGGCTGATCGCACGTCGTTGGCGTGCTGAGATCCGAGTCAGGGAGGATCGCCGGGGGGATGACGGCGACGGCTTTCTCGGCCTCTTTCTCGATAACCTCATCTCCTTCCTGGCCCCCTGTCTCGGGGTCTACAGGGATGCAGGGGAGGAAATCTGGCAACAGGCCACTCACCTCTACGGCTCTTTGGCTCTCCACCGGGGGCTGGCGGCGGGTGAGGTGGTAGAGGAGCTGCAGTTGCTCAGAGGAGTGATTCTGAGACTCCTGCTAGAGGATCCTCCGGAAGACTGGGGGCACCGGGGTTCCCGGCGAGATCTTCTGGCTCTGAACGAAGTCTTGGACTTTGGTGTGGTCCGAGCCAGCGTGGCCTATACCGACGATCTGTTTTTTGCCCACCTACAGGGCTCGGGTGTTCCTGAGGGGGTGACGGCGGACGTCGAGGAGGAGATGGGGCGCCAGTTGGACAGCTTCCGAAAGGAGCTCGAACGGTTGGATCCAGGCGGCTCAAATCATGGGAGCTCTCATGGCCAGGGATGACGGAGGAGTCGAGCGGCCCGAGCCCCTTGGGGATATGCCGGCCGCCGAGCTTCAGCCTGCCGTCCGAGCTGTGGCGGATTGGATCTCGGACTATCTGACGGGAGTGGAGAGATACCCCGTCTTGGCACGGGTGCGTCCCGGTGAGATCAGGGAACGGCTCCCCATGAACATGCCGGAAAGGGGTGAGGCCTTTCCCGAGATGCTTCGGGATTTCGAGGAGATCCTGCTTCCGGGTGTGACCCACTGGAATCATCCAGGCTTTTTTGCCTATTTCTCCATCACCGGGTCGGCTCCGGGCATTCTTGGTGAAATGCTGGCCTCGGCTCTGAACATCAATGCCATGGTCTGGCGAAGCTCCCCCGTGGGCACCGAGTTGGAAGAGCACACCCTTGGGTGGCTCCGAGATCTCCTGGGTCTGCCAAATGCCTACGACGGAACCATCAACGATACGGCCTCATCATCTTCCCTCTATGCACTGGCGGCTGCTCGGGAGGCGAAGGTGCCAGAGGCAAGGGAGCACGGTTTGAGTGGGGCCCCCAGGGGCCGGTTCTACACGTCCGAGCAGGCCCATTCCTCCATCGACAAGGCTGTCATCACCCTGGGATTCGGCCGAAGCGGGATTCGGAAAATCCCAACGGACGAGGCTTTCAGAATGGATCCTGGAGAGCTTCGACGTGCCGTTGAGGAAGACGTGAAGGCTGGAATTAGACCGCTGGGAGTGGTGGCGACGCTGGGAACCACTTCCACCACCAGCGTCGATCCGGTGGCCGCCATCGGAGAGATCGCACGAGAGTTCGACCTCTGGCTTCACGTGGACGCAGCCTATGGGGGCCCGGCCGCGGCGGTTCCGGAACTCCGGCCGCTCTTCACCGGATGGGAAGAGGCGGACTCCATCGTGGTGAATCCCCACAAATGGCTCTTCACCCCCATCGATTGCTCGGTCCTTTATGTCCGCGATCCGGAACAGCTACGAAAGGCCTTCAGCCTCACGCCCGAATACCTCACCACCGAGGAGGCCGGCGTGACTCGGAACCTCATGGATTTCGGAGTTTCTTTAGGTCGCCGGTTCAGGTCCCTGAAACTCTGGTTCGTGATGCGATACTTCGGAGCGGAGGGAATTCGGGATCGAATTCGTCAGCACGTTGAAATGGCGAGAGAGGTAGCTGCCTGGGTGGACGCAGATCCCGTTTGGGAGCGCATAGCGCCTGTGCCTTTCAGCACGGTGGTGCTCCGCTTCGCACCTGAGGGACATTCGGGCGAAGACCAAGATCGGCTGAACCGAGCCATTATGGATCGGGTGAACGAGTCGGGGGAGTTCTTCCTTTCCCACACCGTCCTGAACGGTCGGGTTTGCCTCCGCATCGCCCTAGGGAACCTGCGAACCCGTTGGGAGCACCTGGAACGGTGTTGGGATCTCCTGAGAGAGGCTGCCCGGACCGCCACCACCGATTCCGCGGCGGTGGCGGCAGACTCTTAGTACACGTCCTGGATCTGATTCAACCGTGGCCAGGCGAACACCATGGCCACGATGGCCAATCCGGCCATGGCGAACCCCCCCGCCTGCTGTCCCGTGAGGAGAACGCCCACCAGAGCAATGGCCGCCCCCCCCTCCCGAAGAGCGAAACCCAGCAGGGTGTTCCGATTGTGCCATCCGAGGCGGCTTTCCTCGGATGCGTCGAATGGGGGAGCGGGAAAGAGGCGGGGAACGAAATGAGCTTTCACAATGGCTACCAGGGCCACCAGGTTGAATAGAGTGGCCAAATAGGACGGGAGGCCTTCCGGGGGAGTGAACAGCCCACTGTTGAGCAGGTACCAGACCACGCCTCCGAAGATCACCACACCAGCCATGATCCCAACGCAGATAATACTGATCCGCTTCAGATGCTGTTCAACCGCTTCGGACGGTCTCTGCATTACATGGCCTCCGTGTGAGTGCCCTGAGAGTCTCCGACTCTCCCTGCATCCTACCCCAGGTCCGCTCCCAAGAAAAACCCCCTCCAGAAGCCAGGCCTCTGAAGGGGGTACGATTCGAAGGTTTTGATCCTTCCTCCCGAAGAAGCGTAGGGTTACGCCTCCCTCACCTCCTTCACCAAGTCTTGCATGGAGCCCTTGGCGCTCCCGAAGAACATCATGGTCTTGTCCATATAGAAGAGGGGATTGTCGATCCCGGCGAACCCGGGACTCAAGCTCCGCTTCATGATAATGACGTTCCTGGCGTAGTCCACGTCCAGAATCGGCATGCCTCCAATGACGCTGTCGGGGTTTCTCGCTTCCGGATTCACTACGTCGTTGGCCCCCACGACAAGAGCTACATCCGTGTCCTTGAACTGGTCGTTGATCTCTTCCAGGTCGTAGAGCTGGTTGTAAGGCACGTCGGCCTCAGCCAGAAGGACGTTCATGTGTCCGGGCATGCGTCCTGCCACCGGGTGCACGGCGAACTTGATGTCCACTCCACGCTCTTCCAGGAGGTCACAGAGCTTCTTCAGGTCGTGCTGGGCCTGCGCTACGGCCAGCCCGTACCCAGGGACGATGACCACGGACTGGCAATAGGCCAGAATCATGGCTGCACCTTCGGCGTCCACGGACCGTGCCGTCTTGTCCCCAGCCCCGATGGATGCCGCTGTAGCACCCTCGGTCCCGAACCCACCGAATACCACGTTGGCCAATGAGCGATTCATGGCCTTGCACATGAGGTTCGTGAGAATGAGGCCCGAAGCACCCACGAGAGCACCGGCGATGATGAGGATCATGTTCCCCAGGATGAACCCGGCCATGGAGGCCGCCAGCCCCGAGTAGGAGTTCAGGAGCGAGATGGCCACGGGCATGTCGGCGCCACCGATGGCGTTCACCAAGAGGGCACCAAGGAGGAGAGACACCCCGATGAAGGCAAGGAAAATGGCCATACTCGGGTCCTGCACCACCAGAAAGACGCCACCCGCCAGAACACCGATGAAGAGTACGGCGTTCAGGGCCTGCAGGAACTTGTTGGTCACCGGGTTTCCGGTGATCCACCCGGCGAGCTTTCCGAATGCTACGATGCTCCCGGAGAAGGTTACGGCCCCGATGAGCATCCCCATCATGATGGTGGAACCCTCACCCATGGGGAGGAAACCGGCTTGCTGGAGGCGAAAGAATTCCGCACCGGCCACCAGAGCCGAAGCTCCGCCGCCGAAGCCGTTGAAAATGCCCACCATCTCGGGCATAGAAGTCATCTTCACCGTGCGGGCCGCCACAGCCCCGATAAGGGAGCCAAGGATGATTCCGGTGCCGATCCATCCCCACGAGAGGATGTTCGCTTCAACCAGAGTCACGACAATGGCGA
>JBDHMC010000074.1:0-8324 GCA_039656355.1 Gemmatimonadota bacterium
TCCCGCACGGCCGCCTATTCCAACCTCACTCCGGTGGTAGCATTGGCGGTCGCGTGGGTCTGGTTGGGGGAAGTGCCTAAACCCCTCCAGATTGCCGGGGCAGTGGTGATCTTAGGGGGTTTGTCCCTAGCCCGCTTGGGCAGGGAAAGAACAAGCTGAAACGGGAGTCCTTAATCCACATTTCCGGGGCCGAGTTCCCCCCTATGTAGGACCTCGGGGAACTCGTAGTAGAGAACCCCGTCCTTGGAGATCTCCGACCGGACTCGGAATCCGTCGTCCATGGAGACAAGAACCTTCTCCGCTGCTGGCAAGGAGAGGCTCATGTCGGAAGCCACCTCCGTAACGGTGAGGGTTCCGCCTCGTTGTGTGGCCAGGCGCAGAACCTTCTGCTGAAGACGCTGCATGAGGGCTTTCCGCCTCTCATTGAGGCCTTTGAGACCCCACCAGAAGCCACCGGTACCCGTAGCACCAATTACACTTCCAACTAGGACGGCTTCCAGTGACGCATTAGCGATTCCCACCACCACGACGATCGTGGCAGCCAAAACCAGGCCCGCCCCGAAGATCCGTCTCAGAAGACCGCCCCGCGGAAGGGGTGGAAGCCTCTCGGTGGTCATGAGAGCCGGAACTTTGCCCTCTGGCGCCGGTGGGAGTGCCTGGGCGTACATGTGCCAGGCCAAGCCACAACTCGGACAAATCACGCGGTTTCGGCGGAACAACCAGTACCCGAGCCCCCCCAGACCGTACGTAAAGAGGCTCACACCGATAAGAAGGGCAACGTGCGAGGACCGTTTGAAATAGGGGATCCCATCTCCCTGGTACCCGCATCTGGGACAACGGCGCACGCTGGAATGAGGAGTCAATCCGGCCGAGGCGGCCGCACCGCAGGTGGGGCACCGAGTCGTTCCCGGCTCAAGGGTTTCGCCGCAGGTTGAGCAACGCATAATGGTCGGCTCGCGAGTGGAAGTGCGCCTGCTTCAGGAACTCCCTACGAGATCTCCATTCGGAAGATTCAAGGCATCACTGGATGCGAACAACAAGGACCTGAAGGCCCATGGCAGCCTCGGGCAACCCGCCCATCGGCCCGCTGGCAACAAGTGCCAAGCCACCGCCAGGGGGTGGACTAATGATGAAATAGTTTGGGGCAGAAGACCAGAGGGTTCCGGAAAAGAGGTCCGTTTGCTGTCCAAAGGTCAGACCCCTCAGGGGGTAGGATCCATCCGAGTTTGAAAGGACCGCCCTGAGATTCACCCCGGCAACTCGAAGCTCCGGACGAACGGGAACCGTGGTCCCATCGAGGAAGAGAGCACCGGCCCAACCGGCCACCAATTCCTCCCAACCCAGCCCCAGAGCACCCGTGAGATTTTCGGTACCTGTTGAGGAAGAAGAGGCAAGAGCACGCAGAAGGTCTTCCTGTCCGGGCCTCCCGGACACTTGTTTCAGGAGGAGCCAGCCCGCTCCCCGCTCAGCCAGGGTGCCGGGGGACAGAGAGGAGAGGACACTGACCTGGCTGGGATCCTGAAGGAAACGCCGGGCTCGGGTCCAGTTTCCCGATCGGTACTGGAAGGCCTTTGAGGGCTGACGAGCGTCTTCGAAGACCTCTCCCACCAGGTCTTCTGCCATCTGGGCCAAGGCCTCCGACAGCCACAGAGCCTCTGTTGATTCCGCCCCTCCCAACAAGATTCTCTGGTTGAAATGGACCATGTGTTCAAATTCGTGGGCCAGTATCGCAGGAATGGTGTTCAGTGCCGTGCGGCGGCTGATGAAGGGCCCCTCCTCACCCTGCGGATCTGGAACCAGGGCGTAGAAAATCTCGCCCTCGTTGCTTCCGGATCTCCCCTCCAGTAGGTCCAATCCGAAAAAGAAGCCCCCGACGAAGCCATCAGACCCCGGCTCGGTAAGCCGGTTTACAGCGGGGGTAAAGAGGATGATCACACGCTCATTATTGTCCAGATCCGATTCCGCGCCATAGGCACCGGTGATCGTGGGGTAAACAGGCGCCTCGAACTCCAACGCCAGAGCCTCCAGATCCAAATCAGTGAACCCACCCCCGGGAGCGCGTTCGTCCACGTAAACTACCGTGTGATCCGAGACATAACGGACCCTGGCGGTCACCCGATCGAAGGTGTCGTTGAGTTTCAGGACCTTGAAGTTTCTCTTTTCCCCCAACTCAGGATCCGAGGAACGGGCTGTCGGCAAAGGGGTTTTCAGGGCCTCCGACGGAGGAAGTGGCCCTGCCGCAGACAGCAGCTCCGCCTCCAAGACCCGAAGCCTTTCATCCCATCGGTCCTGGGCCTCAAGAGCTCGGTCCGGAGTCAGCGCCGACCTCTGAGCCGGAATCGGAATCCCCTGAACTTTCCATTCTTCGGCCAAAAAGGGTTCCGCATCCGAAGGGACGGGTGATTGTCCGTCCGAGGTCAGGCCGATAAGAGAAAAGCTATGTTCGGCGCCTCCAACGGTGCCTGTGGAGTGTGGCACCACTAGATAGAGGCTTCCCGGAGAAGCGGGAATGTGAACACAGTTGAACCCGCTGGAGGCGTCCAGGACCCGGTCCTCCCCGCGATCCAGGAAAAGACTCGATGTCCCGCCGGCCACCGTCACAACGGCCGAATCGGTGGTGAGAGCTCCGATCCGAACCCGAACCTGATAGTCACGAGCCAACAAGCAACCGGGGACCTCCACCTGGAGCTCGGTGGAAGAAGAGGATACTACCTCACCCCGGACCCCGGAGAATGTCACCACGATCTGGCCCGGGTTTGGGCTAAAGTTAGAGCCCTGGAGGAGAATCGTATCGCTGGCCCGAACAGGTTCGGACGGGACATGGGTCAGATGGGGTACCAGGATGGCCTGGGCCGAAAACTCGGCGGGGGGGGACTCCATTCCCCGTATGGATGCCCGGGCCCCGTATGTGCCGAGAGAAGGGCCCAGGGTCAGCTGAGCAGAAGCCAAACCGAGAGAGTCCGTCTTGGAAACCAGGGGGTCCAGGGTCGCCCCGGCGCCGTCGAAAATCTCCCACCTAACCTTGGCACCCTCCACTCCTGCCCCATTCCCTTTCTTTTGAACCCGGACCTTCAGAGGAGCAGGGAGCAGGTCCTCAGGCTCGGCAGCTTGGCCATCCCCCTGCACCATCAGGATCTCCAGGTTGGACGTATCGAGACCGGTGGGACCACCATCCCCGCAGGAGGGCAGGAGGAAGAGGTAGGCGAGGGAGAGAAGCCCCAGACGGAAGGAACAAGCCAGCAGCCCCCGGCGCCGGCAATGGACACGAGCCTCCGGGTGGTTTGGGAACGCGGCTGAAACTTCGTTGGGGGTGTCGCCCACTAGTTCCCTGAAAGTCGGGTGAGCTCAATGAGATCCAGAATCGGGTTTCCGGTGAGCGCCGCCGCCCCTGTACGGATCCGGCCCACGACTCGGATCCGCTCGAGGGGAATCAAATCCTGAACCTCAGCCAGACGTTCCGGAGGGATTACCACGTAAACATGGGTCCTTCCGGGCTCTGTCGACCGAGTGAGGAGAAAGAGCTCCCCCTCAAAAAAGTCCGTCCGAACCCGCTCTGCCTCCTCGTGGGAGATAAACTGAAGTTCCCAGTCTACGACCTGACCCCGATGGGCTTCCGGGTCCTGCGTCACCTCTTCCGGTGTGGCCTCAAGGAGGATCCTGGGGCCCATCGAGTCGAGTTGCACACCAGGAGGGGCCCAACTCCACCCCTCCAATCGCACCCGGACCCAACTCCCCTGCCTAGCAAGCACTTGGAGTTCGGTTCCGGTCCGAGCCAGGGCCAGGGTGTCCCCATCGGGTCCTGTGAGAACCGCGGCACCACCAGGCCCACTCCTCCACCAGCCCTCTTCACCCACGCCCTCTTCACCCACGCCCGCACCCGGGCCCGGGGATGCAGGGGCAGGAGGTGGGTCATTACCTTCATCCAGAGCCAGAGATGGCGCCCACACCCACGCCACACGCCTTACACGGGTCCAACCAGGCGTGTCTTCTAATCGCTCCAGGAGTGCCCCCTCAGCCAGACGCGCCAGGACCGCCCCGGATGGCTCGACTCGAAGATTCTCATGAGGTGCAATAGAGACGGTCAGATCGAACCCTGGACGGTCGGTCGTTTGGATCGACCTGGTCCAGATCCAGCCCTGAAGCTCAATCTCCGCCCACCGGCCTTGAACCTGAAGGACCGGAAAGGTCGAGCCCTCCAGGAGGCGTCCCAGGATCACCCCCTGGGGCTCGGCCCTCAGGTTTTCCTCTACGCTGACGGTGGCCCGACTCTGACCCTGGACCCCCTCGACGACAATCACCGAAAAGAGGGCGGCCAGCCAGATCGAGGCGGCAGGAACCATGATACCGAAGGAACGTTTGACCTTCATAACTGAAACGAAGGGGGTTGGAGAAGTGTTAAACTATGAACTTGCCCCCAAAGGGGGCTCAGTCTGAATCTGTCCGGGACGCCCGGGATCGTCAATTGCGACGATTCCCGTTGCATGTGGTCCTCCCTGTCCGATAGCTTGCCGGGATCCGAGGTATTTCTCCGGCCTGAAGTCCCAAAGCACCGGAACTGAAATCATAATGGTACGAATCTCGATCTTTTCGTTGGCCCTCGCTGGTCTCCTTACCGGCCTCACGGCTCCCCAGGCGGAGGGTCAGTCCATCCCGTCCCACTTCCAGTTTTTCGAAACCAGGCAGGAAGCAGGGATTTTCGTGGGGGTCACGGGCCAGAGTACCGGCCGTTTCGGCTATGGGCCAAGCCCGGGGCCTTCTTTTGGCGCCCGGTATGGGCTTCAGCTGGGTGGTCCCCTCGGCGTGGAGGGGGTATTCGGGTACCACCCCACCACCCGTGACGTGGTAGACCCTACCCGGGCGGAAGGGGACATGGTGGTGGGGGAAGCGGACGCGAAGATGTTGAGCTTCGATGCCCGCCTCAGCTTCAGCCTCACTGGAGACCGAACCTGGAGACGCCTGAACCCCTTCCTCTTCATTGGAGGGGGGCTGGCTTGGGACGCAGCAGGTGAGAGTGAGGAGGATGCCCGCGTCCTCGCCAACGATCGATTTGAGTTCGGCGCCAAATTCGTCGCCCTTCTGGGTGGGGGTGTACGCTGGCACGTGACGGAACGTATCCTGGTCCGAACCGATTTCTCCCTGACCATGAACCAGCTCAAAACCCCGAACGGATTCTTGGACCCGACCCGAGCTCTCACCGGGGTCGGGGAGAAAGAGTGGGTCAGTGGACCTTCTTTTTCCATCGGGGCAGCGTTCCGCTTCTGAGGCCACTTCTCCACTCTCTTCAGGAATCATGTCCGGGTATGACTCGATTTGAGACCCGCCCTCCTGACTGGCTAGCGCTCGAGGAGGCCCTGCGGCGAGTTCTGGCCAGGGCCAAGCCACTGGAAGCCGAGATGGTGCCCCTTGCAGGGAGCCTGGGCCGGGCCTTGGCCCAAGGGGTTGTCGCAAAAGCGACTCTTCCGCCTTGGGACAATTCGGCGATGGATGGATATGCCGTCCGGCATGAGGATCTCTCCGAGAGCTCTCCCTCCTCTCCCACCCTTCTCAGGGTCGTCGGTGAGATCCGAGCGGGAGACTCCGCTGGCCGGGCCCTGGCAAAGGGAGAGGCGATCCGAATTATGACAGGGGCACCTGTTCCCCCCGGGGCTGATGCCATCGTCCGGGTGGAGGACACGGACGCAGAGGCCGAGTCAGGTCGGGTGAGAGTTTACTCCAGCCCCGGCCTGGGAAGGGATATCCGTCCGAGCGGCCAGGATATGCTCGAGGGCCAGGAGGTCCTCCCTACCGGAGCCACCATAGGATCCGGGCAGGTCGGTCTTCTCGCGGCCACAGGCTCGGACCAGGTCCTGGTTCATAGGAGGCCGCGGGTGGCCATCCTCTCAAACGGGGACGAAATCGCCTCCGCCGGGGAGTTCCACCGTGTCTCGGCAGGGGAAGCCATCCCCGAGACCAACAGCCCCACCCTAGCCGCAGCCGTCCGGGCGGCTGGCGGCCTCCCTCTACCCTTGGGGATCGCCAGAGACAATGAAGAGAGCATCCTTGGAAAGGTGGCCCAAGCCCGGGCAGAAGAAGCCGACGTACTGATCACCTCCGGTGGGGCGTCCATGGGAGAATACGATCTCTTCAAACGGGTCCTGGAAGATCAGGGATTCGAGTTGGACTTCTGGAGAGTGAAGATGCGCCCGGGGACACCTTTCAGCTTTGGGTCTCTACCGCCAGAGGAGGGGGCTGCCCCCATGCCTGTTTTCGGCCTTCCTGGCAACCCAGCCTCGAGTTTCGTCACTTTTCAGATCTTCTGTCGCCCTTACCTCCTTCGCCTTGCCGGGCACCACCGGATCTACCGCCAGGTCCTCATGGCCCGGGCAGGTGAGACCCTCCGCTCTCCTGGAAACCTCACCCATTTTTTCCGAGTGACGCTGAAGGGCGATCCTGCTTTCCCGGTGGCGACCCCGACAGGGTCTCAGACCTCGGGGTTGGTTCAGAGCCAGGGCCTGGCCCAGGGCTTGGCCCTGCTTCCCGAGGGGGAGCCGGAGGTGCGGGAGGGGGAATCCCTTCGGGTCATTCTCCTGGACGATTTTGGCCTTGGTGGTGACGGACCAGGTTTCCTGCCGGAATGACCCCACGGGTCGCCCTTCTCCTTATCAGCCTCGGTTTGCTGGCCGGAGGTTGTTCCCTTCCCCGCTGGCCAGTAGAAGGCCCCCTCATCTCCCCCTTTGGCGTCCGCTTCCAGGGGCTCAAGCCTGATCTCCATCGGGGGGTCGATGTCAGCGTTCCCGACGGGACAGAAGTACGGTCCATGGCCCGGGGAAGAGTTCGTTTTGCAGGCGCCATGAGCGGATACGGATACGTGATCTGGCTGGACCATCGTGGAGGGACGATTACCGTTTACGGCCACCTCTCCTCAATTCTGGTCAGGGAAGGTGAAGAGGTTGAAGGGCGTCAGGTCATCGGCCTCAGCGGGCACTCAGGGAATGCAGCCGGGCCCCACCTCCATTTCGAAATCTGGCGCCATGGCCGGGAGGTGGATCCCGTTCCGCTATTGGGAGGATTCCCGGGAGGCTGAGTTCAGCTTTAGGAAGGTCTGTACAAGTGGGGTGCAGGCCATCCTTAGTTCAGTCGCCGGCCTTGAGCTTCCGGACCTCCTCCGTGATCCGGGGCAGTACGTCAAAGAGATCCCCGACCACTCCATAGTCAGCAGCCTGGAAGATGGGGGCGTCCGGATCTTTGTTTACGGCAACGATGGTTTGTGATGTTCGCATGCCGGCCAAGTGTTGGATGGCCCCAGAAATCCCGAAGGCGAAGTAGAGCTTGGGCGCCACCGTTTTCCCCGTCTGACCCACCTGTTCCGCGTGGGGTCTCCAACCCGCGTCGATTACGGCCCGAGAGGCCCCAAGTGCGGCATCTTCCCCAAGAGCATCCCTGAGCTCCTCCAGAAGACCCCAGTTTTCTGGCCCCTTCATTCCCCTGCCACCGGTAACCACGATGGAGGCCTCCGCGACATCCTTGGAGCCCCCCTCGGAGGGTTGGAATTCCCTGACCCGCACTTTCCAAACGCTCGGGTCCAGACCTTCAGGGTTGAACGCCTCCACAGCGCCGCCGGCAGGGTTATTGTGGGCCTGGAAGGCGTTGGGTCGAACGCTCAGCAAGGCCGGAGAGGCCGAGAACGTCAACGATGCGAAGGCCTTCCCCGAGAAGACCGGCCGAACCGCGACAATACCCCCGTCTTCCACACGAAAATCAGTGATATCCGAGGCCAATGGAACATCCAGGAGTGCGGCAGCCCGGGGAGCCAGATCCTTCCCTTGGGCGGTGGCTGCGAACACGACAGCACCATACCCACCGCTTTTCGCAGCGTCGGCAACCACCTGGGCATACCCCAGCGGATGATAGGCCGTCAACGCGTCGGACTCGATCACCAAGGTCTTCTCAACGCCAAAACCGCCCAACTCGGACGCCCCAGCCGATGCTCCGGCACCGCCGATGAGGAGTGCGTGAGCTGAACCCCCAAGCCCCTGCGCAAGACTGGCAGCCACGGAGGCCACTTCGAAGGATACTCCCCGAATCTTTCCTTCTCTCTGCTCAACAATGGCGAGGACGTCGCCCATGTCCCTCTCCCTTGATTGTATTTCTGTCAGGTCTGGGATCCCCGGCCCAGGCCTGGGGATCCTATCGACGGTTTGGCCGTTGGTTTAAAGGGCTTTGGCTTCTTCCCTCAGCAGCCGAACCAACTCCGGGGCCACTTCGGGACCCTCCCCCACGACTCTGCCAGCAGGCCGTTCAGGCGGATACGACAAACTCCGCACGATCAAACGGGATTCTCCCCC
>JBDHMC010000075.1:0-8290 GCA_039656355.1 Gemmatimonadota bacterium
TGGCTCACGAGGGGAGACCTGCATTGTATGGGGCCTGGAACCGCTCATGAGACATCCGAGGAATACGTCCGGATGTGTCAGCGTACCGCTGTGAAACTTGAAGCGGTGATGACTGAGTTCGTGGGTGCGTAGGAGCCCACCACCTTTTTGGAGAAATGAAGATGGAGATCGAGGCCTTGGCGGGGATGGTCTTCGCGTTCCTTATGACCGTTACGCTGCTCGTCACGATAGGGGGCGTGACACTTCTCAAGCCGCTGATGAAGAATCTGGGGAATTACCTGGAAGCGAAAGCTGAGTACGGGAAAGAGCTGGACGGCCGTTCTCCGGAAGATTGGGACCGGCTCTTCACCAGCTTGGAGACTTTCGGGAGAAGACTCGAGGCCCTTGAGGAGCGACAGGACTTCACCGAGAAGCTCCTGGCCAAGCCCAAGCAGGAGGAGGCTGACCTTTGACACCTGACCTTACCGGCGGGACCCAGGGAGCCCTGGCTTCCCGTTACTCTCTCGAGCGAGAGTTGGGGCGGGGGGGAATGGCCACAGTTTACCTGGCCAAGGATTTGAAACATGGTCGGGAGGTGGCCCTGAAGGTCATTCGCCCAGACCTGGCGGCCGCCGTTGGGGCCGAGCGATTCCTCCGGGAGATTGAAATCACGGCTGGCCTCAACCACCCTCATATTCTCCCGCTCCTGGACTCGGGGGCTCCGGAAGGGCTCCTCTTCTATGTAATGCCCTATGTGGCTGGAGGCTCCCTTCGCCGACTCCTGGATAGCGATGCCAAAATCCCCTTGGAGGCGGTCCTCCGGATTGCCCGTGAGATAGCTTCGGCTTTGGATTACGCCCACAACCGAGGCGTGGTCCACAGGGACATCAAACCCGAGAACATCCTCTTCAATGAGGGCCTGGCCGTGGTCGGGGATTTCGGGATCGCCATGGCGGTTAGCAGTGCGCCAAGGCAAAAAGTCACCCAGACAGGCGCCGCCCTCGGCACCCTTGGTTACATGAGTCCCGAACAGGCCCTGGGCACGGGTGAACTGGATGCGAAGACGGATGTCTATAGTCTGGGCTGTGTGATCTACGAGATGCTCGTGGGGGGGACCCCCGCTTCCTGGCCGGGACCCGAGGATGTGAAGTTGGGTCGCCTCACCGACCTGCCGTCCCAACACCGCCGACGTCTGGACGGGTACCCTGGGCGTGTTGAGCAGGTGCTGGCGAAAACCTTGGCTCTTCGGCCCGGTGACCGCTATTCCAATGCTGGTGAGTTGGTCCGAGGCCTGGTCACGGCGTCGGAAGGAACGCCGAGTTTCAGTGAGAGTCAGGTTCGCCAACTTCTGGACCGGGCGGCGGAACTTCAGGCTCAAGAGCCGGTGGACGAGGGTGCCCTGACCATGGGTGCCGTCGAGCAGGTCGCGGCTCAGGTTGGGATCCCTCCGGAGCATGTCCGTGAGGCTGCCCGGGAGCTCTCAGTGCCTGGGTCCTCGCGCCAAACCTCGAGGCAGGGCCGGGTTAGTGTGCCCACGGTAGGGGGGGAATGGCGGCGACGAAAATCTGGCAGGTGGCACCAACTCCTAGCAGACCAGGTGGTGGAAGGGGAGGTTCCCGAGTCGGCGTACGGCACCATGGTGGAACAGATCCAGACCAGCTTGGGGGTCGCTGGCCATGCTTCCGTGGTGGGCGGGTCCCTGACCTGGAGTCCCGCGGCTCACTCCGAGGCCACCAGGGCGGTGGTGATCTCCGTGACTCCGCGGCGTGGGCAGACGGTGATCCACATTGAGGAGACCCTGGAGATCCGGGGTTTCAGGAAGGCCGTCTTCCCCGCGGGCGGTCTCGTTGCCGGCGCCTTTGGAGCCCTGATTGCCGAGGGGATGGGAATGGGCGAACCTGTCGGCCCTCTCTTCGCGATCATGTGTGTAGCGGGCGGAATCGCCGCGGCTTTCTTCACGGCCACGAAACTCGACGCCGACGAAAAAGGTCCCCAACTCACAGGCCTGGCCCGCCGCCTGGCGGAGTTGGGAGAGGACGAGATCGAGCGGAAAAAGCTCCAGCCCCCAGACCACGGAAGAAGTTCGACATGAATAGGATTCCCTCTCCACGCGCACGACCCGGATTCCTTCTTCTGTTCCTGTCCCTGGGTTTTGGGGCGTGTGAGCCCGGACAGGGTGGGCCGGGCACCGATGACGGTGGGTCGGGAGAAGCTCCCATCCAGGGGGAAGGAGTCGGTACGGGACCTTTGGTGGGGGACTACTTGGGCCAGACTCCCCCGGGAGACACTCCGGTGGTTTTTGCGCCGGGGATGGTAACGACGGGGACGTACACCCGGGACGTGGCCCTTACGCCTGATGGATCCGAGTTCTACTTCGGTGTCCTACTCGGCCGGTTCACGGCCATCATGGTGAGTCTTCGTGGAGAGGACGGCCGATGGACCGAACCCGAGGTCGCCCCGTTCTCCCGGGACTCCAGATTTTTTAATCTGGAACCGGCGATTTCCCCTGATGGGAACCGGTTCATGTTTCTCTCTACTAGGGTGGAGGGGCGGGAACCGGCTCAGGAGGAAATCCGGGCTTGGGTGAATCAGGACATCTGGGTCATGGACAGGGAAGGGGATGAGTGGGGTGATCCCTATAACCTCGGACCACCGGTCAACTCAGACGAGTCAGAGTTCTTCCCCTCCCTCACTCGGGACGGGACCCTCTATTTCACACGAGGAAGCTCGGATGGCCAGGAGAGCTACATCCACCGATCCCGCTTGGTTGAGGGGGCTTATCAGGAGCCAGAGCGGTTGGGTCCCGAGGTGAATTCCACACCCAATCAGTTCAATGCCTTCATCTCACCCGACGAGAGCTATCTGATCGTTTGCACCGGCGCCCGAGACGATACCCAGGGAGGTACGGATTACTACGTGGTGTTCCGGAATCCAGACGACAGCTGGAGCGGCCCCATCAACATGGGCGGGGTGGTGAACACGCCTGGAGACGGAGAATTCTCCCCTTACGTGTCACCCGACGGAGAGTACTTCTTCTTCATGTCCACTCGGGTCCTGCCGGATGAGCGGATTCCGGAACTCCTCACCGCAGATTTTCTTCGGCAGTACCGCGTGGGACCAGAGAGCGGGAATGCAGGAATCTACTGGATTAGCGCCGATTTCATTGAAAGGCTGCGACCGGAGGGGTAGAGCTCAGGAATCGTTCGGACAGGCTTGAGGCCGGATCAGATTCCCAACCCCGTCATTTCGAAGAAACTCACGCCGTGGGCGCCCGCATCCCGGGCGATCTCAACCGCTTGCGTTCGTTCGTCCTCCGAAAGCGCCGGGAGGTAGAGGCCGGCGTAGATCTGCTTGGGCGAGAGTGCGGATGGATCTCGTGTCGCCAAAGCTGCCAACCCTTCCTTTATCCCCATCCCAATCCATTCCAACCCCTCTTCATAGAAGCTGTGGTAGAGCATGGGGAAGACGGCGTCCACGGGCCATTCATCCCAGGCCTGACGGACGAGCCTCCGGGCGACAGCCGGAGTAGGAAAAACCGCTGCAGAGATGGGCTTTTTCTCCTCGTGTACCGCCTCCGCCAACGTCTTCACCAGCTTTGTCACGCCGTCCCAGCGAAACTGCTTCCATGCTCCGTCGGCAGAGGGATCATCAAATTCAAGGGGGTCGATATTGTGGAGTGAGGCGAAAGTTTCACGACAGGTATCGCAATAACAAAAGTCGAATTCAGGAAGTTCCCGGTCTTGGATCAGATCGTATTTCGCCCAGAGACCGCGAGGTAGGATGACGTCGCAGTGCCTGATGTAGTCCAGATGCACTCCGTCCACTCCGGGCTCCCGGGCGATCTCCAGGATCGAGTCTCGGAGGTATTCCCTGACCTCGGGCCGAGTGGGACAGAGCCACCTATAATATCCCACGTATGGAGGGTGGGTCAGGCTCGATTCCCCATTTCGGCTCACGGTGAACCATTCGGGGTGGTTGGCTTTCACCCACTCATCCCCGTTTCGATTGAGGGTCCAGATCCAGCGGTGGAATTCGAGGCCCGCGGAGCGTGCTGCCTCGGCGTGGACCGCCGTTTCTCCTCCTCCCACCAAAACGCCGTGAAACCCGTGGTCCGCCAGACGGTTGTATTGGGCCTGCCATTCGGAAGGGTTCCGAGTCCCTCCGCCATGGACCCAGGTCCAGCGTTGGAATGGGTTGGCTGGATTCTGAGCTACTGAATCGGTGGCACTGCCCCGGAGTTGACTAAGCGCACGCCCTGAAGCTCCGAAAGGAAGAGTGGCGGCCGCAATCCCGCCGGCCGCCACCCTTACAAAGTCCTTTCTCTTCATGGCCTCACCCCAACGGCCGATGCTATGAACACTTCGGTCATCAGTTCCCTACACCCAGATGCTCATGGTGCAGGAGGGCGTTCATGACCATGGCGTAAGAGCCTAGCGTCTCTCCCCTCCAGAAGGGATTGAAGCTGAACATGATGATGTGTCCGTCTCCTCTGGGAGCGTCCACCACCGCCGGTGCGTTGGCCATTTCGTTACCGGCTACCAGGCCTCCGCTGATGAGGAGGTCCGTCGGCTGGGCGGCGAACCTCGCTACGATCCTCGCCGTTGGGCCCGATGCTCCGGCGCCGCCCCGGCCTCCAGTTTCCTGGCCGACCTCACCTTCAGCCCGCTGAGCCTCCCGAAAAGCTTCTACGCCGGCCTCACCCATATTCCGGGGCCGTCCCTGGACGATGTCCGCGCTGTTGACGTCACCTCTTCCGGTCCGGCGGGCCGTGGTGCTTCCATCGTCGGAGGGCTGAAGGCCGCTGCCACCGCCTCGACCTCGGAACCCGCCACGGCCACCCCCGCCCCCACTCGCGAAGACCGGTGCCCTGTTGAAGTACACGCCCAGCTCATCGCCATAACCGTAGGAAAGGGGGCTGGACTGGTCGGTTAGAGTTGCCCGGAAAACGCCGCCAGGCGCCCAAAGCTCGGAAGTGGATCGGATCGACACGCCCTGGGCCATGCCGAAGTGGATGGGAAGGACTGATGTGTTTCCGATGGTGATAAAAACGCCCCCGGCTTCCACGAAATTCTGGAGGTTCATGACGCCCTTGAGCTCGAGGCCACCCCGCATGTCGTCGGTTTCGTCCTGGGCTCCCAGGTTCGGGGTTATCTCTGTGCGCTTCCAGGGGATGGGCTCATTCCCCTGGACTCCACGAACCAGCGACAGGGCATCGGAGGAGCCTGGCCCCATGATGATGACGTCCCACCTGGCTTTCAGGTTCTCTATGTCCCGGGCTTCATGCACCGAGATGTAGTCGTAAGGGATGTCGTATTCATCGAGTCCGATCCGGAGCCATCCCTCCTGCTGGGTGGTGCTCCAGGTGTGCATGACCGCTACACGGGGGGTGCCGACGGAGTGCTGAGGCACATCAGGCACCTCATCCACGCCGTGGGCCACAAACCCGAACTCAGTGGCAGCAGAGCCCAGAAGATCGCTGAGGTTCTCCGGGTTTCCTTCGGTGGGGATGATGAATGATCCAGCGTGGAAGGAATCTCCATCGGCCTCGAACGCCTCCTCGGCCGCGCTGATGTTCCAACCAGAGTTGGCGAATCGGAAAGAAGCCAGGTTGGCTTCACCGGCGTAGTCGATAACGAAGGCTTCGGCGCCTCGGGCGTCAGCTACATTGGCCGGTGGGGCGACCTTGCCGCTCACCAATCCCATGCGGGCTTCCAAGATCGCAGGGTCCTCGACGCGGTCTGCCATGACGTTGAAGAGGGGCCCCAGAGTCCACCCCACGTCATCGTAGGGAGACGGATCCGCCGGGTTGTAGTACTGGGTGTCGAGGAGCATGTCACCCATGCGGGAATAAGGCTGATCCATTCGAATCACATAGCTTCCCGCCCCGTACTCCACATCGCCAACCGTCGCATCCTGTGAAAGCTGATGCACTTCCACCGCATGGTCCTGCATGAGTTGAAGGAGGCGGGCCTGGAGAGCCGGACGCTCATCGGCGGCGGGAAACACGTAGGCTGCCGGTCCTTCAGCCGTGGCCTTTGCGATGGATCGCTGCCCTTTCAGGAAGAAGTTCTCCAGGAAGTCTTTCTTGTTCCCCGCCAAGTAGTTCAGTGCGATGAGGAGGGCGCTCTGCTGGAGGTTCACATTGTTTCGGATCGACCAAACCGTTTGGGAAAGCGGCGTGTTGGGTCGATGCCATTGTCTCTGGACATTCGTGCTGATGACCCTGGTGGAGGCGTTGCCTGCCCCCTGGGTCTCATAGAACCGACCGATGGCGTTATGACCATTGGCCACCGTGAACATGTAGTTGGGGCTCCATCCGTCGTAGAAGTCGAAGGTGTAGACGCCAGGTACGCCGAAGGCCGTCATATCCCGGACTTCCCGGTAGGAGATGTTGTTCCACTCGTTGATCAGGATAGGGTCGAACCAGGCGTTGTAAGGGCCGCGTCCGGTTGAGACGTAGAGGTGGGAAGCCGACTCGTGAAG
This sequence comes from Gemmatimonadota bacterium, assembly GCA_039656355.1. Classification (GTDB taxonomy): domain Bacteria; phylum Gemmatimonadota; class Gemmatimonadetes; order Longimicrobiales; family Gaopeijiaceae; genus JABDNZ01. The sequence continues at coordinate 6,463 of JBDHMC010000075.1, forward strand.
GTCGTGGACCACCAGTGGTTTGTACTGGTGGAACACTTTGTGGACGTTCTGAGTCAGGGCCAGAGACAGGCCGATACCGTCACGGTTATCGTCGTGAGCCACGTATCTACCCCACCAGAGGGGGCGGGTGGGGTAGGTGCCGTCGGGGTCGAGACGGGGCGCCATTGCCACATCGACCTGTTTGGCCCGTCCATCCACCTCCAGGACAGGCGTGGTCATGAAGAAGACGTTGTCCCGGATTTCCTGGATGAAGGGGGTTTCTTCCACAGCCAGGCGGTACACCATCTCCATGAGCATCTCGGGAGAGCCCGTCTCCCCGGAATGCATGGCGCCGGTGGCCCAGTAAAAGGGCTTGGCGGTGCCGAAGAGCCTTTCGGCGGTGGCGTCATCGATGGTTCGGGGATCGGCCAACTGGCCCATCATGGCTTTGTAGTCAGCCAGGCGAGCCATGTTCTCCTCGCTGGAGACCACGGCAAGGATCATCTCCCGTCCTTCTTCCGTCTCCCCAATGCTGAAGACCTCCACCCGGGGTGAGGCATCAGCGACCGCTCTCATATACCGATAGATGTCAGCCGGATAGGTGAGGACGTCGGCGGCCCCGGCAATGTGGCCGAGGATATCCAGAGGGGTTGGCACCGTTTCCGAAGCAGGGAGGTGGTCCACCAAGGGCGTCGCGAAAAATGACTCGGTGGTGAATTCCAGAATCTTGGCCGTGTACTCCTCGTCGATGCTCTGAGCCTGCACTGCTGCCGGCGTGACGATGAATAGGAGGACCGAGGCGATCAGGACTCCCAAAGAGGGGGGTGTCCGTCGAAGAGCGCATGATGCCATAACATTATCCTCACCTGAGGGGACGATCGGGCTCCCGGGAGGTCAACTCCGGGAGCGGTCCTTCACGGGCATTGGTTGAAGAGAGGATTTTGCGGGTCGAAGACGAATCGCACCACCCCCCACATTTCAGGGAGGTGCATATTGATGGCTCCCTGGGGTGACCAAGCCCAGTTTTCTTCAGGGTGGCGGTTCTCGCGGGTCGAAACAGCGGCTCTTTGATAGGATCCCTCAATCACCTCCAGGGGCCAGTCCACTCGGGAGAAGTTGATCCGCCAGCTTTCGCCCGGTTTGGGTAAGCCGCTGGACTTCCCCACAGGTAGACTGGGGTCCTCGGTAGACGGGGGTACCAGATCCACCCAGGGGATCGCCATCTCCACGGACCAACCCAGGTCTTCGTCCGATGGATCATTGAGTGTGCCCATTGTCGCCACCGCAGATCTGAGGCCTGGAGCATCACACCCGATCTCGGCCCTTCCTCCCTGGTTGTAGGGTTTATTCAGGAAGAGGTCGAAGACGGTGCCCATGGCGTTGATCTCGATCTCGTAGTAGGCGAGACCATCGCCGTCGGGGTCCAGAAAGACTTCGAAGTCGTCATCCCGGTAGATAATGGCGTCCCGGTCCAGGAGGGTGGCCCAGATATGGGGCTCCTCCATTTCAGCGCCGATGTAAAGGAACTCATCGTCCCAAAGAACCTTGACCCGGGTCTGGAGAGAGGGAGCGGGGGCTTCGTCGCCTTGGATGTTCACGAAGTCTTCCGTCCAAGTCGCTAGAGCCCATCCGGGGTCGATCAGGTGTCCGTCGATGGTGATTTGCCCGGGGGCCCGAGGGGCGTCGTAAGCACGAGGGCCTTGGATGGGAAGGAGGAGAACCATCGAGAAAACCGGGATGATGGGGAGGCGTCGCATTCGCGGAAGGTGCAGCAGAAACGGTCCTTACGACAGGATGGTGCCCATTGTCGCTCCCATCGTCGCACCCATCGTCACTCCCATCGTCGCAC
>JBDHMC010000076.1:0-12365 GCA_039656355.1 Gemmatimonadota bacterium
GCTCCCAACTCTCAATGAACTGACTTGAGCCCTCGGCCCGGTGGATGATCTCCTCCACAATGGCCCGGAGCTGGTCGTACGGAAGTGTGCCGATCACCATGCGCCCGTTGATGATCATGGTGGGCGTGGAGCGGATGCCAAAGGAGAATTCGTCAGAGGTCTGTTCGTATTCCTTTCCGGTCTGGATCAACTGTTGGACCAGAGCCTGGGTCTCGGGGTCGTTCAATCCCTCCGAGACCCCAAACTGTTCGCCCAACCCTCGGATCCACTCTGACCGTTCTGGCCCCCGAGGTGGCGGCCAGGTGGCCCAGATCTCATCGTGGATTGCCGAGAACTGATCCGGGTCGTGAGCGGCGATGTAGTGAATATCACACGCTCCAGGATGCAGGTCCTTCTCTACAACGTCGTTGCAGAGGGCCTCCAACGGGAACGGCTGGAAGGCCACATTAAGCATCCCGGGGAATTCTTCCTCTTCAACGATCTGCACCGGTGCCTCGGAGAACTCTTCCGTGGATCGGACAGACCAAAACGGAGACACGACACTGGGCACACCGACCTCGGGAAGACCAAAATATTGGTCGATGATTCGGTGCTGGACTCCACCGGTCTGGGCGTCGGCCTTCGCATCATGGAGATGGGCGAAGACGAAGGCTCCCCCGAGCGTCACCACCGCAAATGTGACGAGGTGGAGTATCGAGGGCCGGGCCCACCGTTGGAATAGGCTGGGAGTGTCCTTGTCGATGCCGTACTTCCAGAAGAGGAAGAAGCTGATGATGGAGAAGAGATAAAACCCGCTGCAGAGGAGGCAGAGGCTCCCCAATTTGAACACTGAGTAGGAGAGGAGCCCCACAACTCCCAGGACGTTCAGGAGGGAGATGCTCTTGTTGCTACGCTCGAAAGCCGGCGATGGGAAGAGTGTTCCGAGCACGACCAGAGCTCCGACGATGACTCCGAAATACCCCAGGGGTACGCCAGCGATCTGGGAGATCTCAGAGAAGGCCGAGCTGTCACAGTTGAAAAAGGCATTGATGTCGCAAAACGACCCTTCGAAGATCGTTTCTGGGAAATTGGCGGCAAAGTAATGTTCTATCGTCATCAGGGACGCCACGATCATCCCGAATCCTGAGACAAAGCTCAGGGTTCTGGGGAGCGTGACACCCCTAAGAGTCAGGGACCGGTCCATGAGGGACTCCATTTCGAGAAAACCCGGAAACCGAACCACCATTTCTATCGGGGTTTTCCCCTCGGGGCAAGATGGGAGGGGAAGGGAGGACTTGGGTCGCGGCTTTTCCCGTCACCCAAAGGTCACTTGTATTTGACTGAGCAACCGTAGGGTTGGGTGGTGGGTTGGCTCACCTCCCGGCCGGCCATGGCCTCTTCAAGGGCCAGGACCAGGTAGTTCGTGGCCCCGTCTATATCCGATAGGCGGGTGGTGGGCATATTGTCGATAGCCCCGTTGTAGAGAAGGACCCCGTCTGGGTTGATGACGTACATCTGTGGGGTCGTTTTGGCTCCAAAAGCCTTCCCGACCGTTCCTTCAGGATCGAGAAGCACCGCAGCAGCTCTGTTGCCCTGCTCTCTGCTCACGGTGTTCATCTCATCGGGTTCGTAGTACCCCTGGCTACCAGGGGCTGAAGAGACGACGGAGAGCCACACGACACCCTTCCCACCATAGTCGGATTGAAGCTCCTGCATGCTGCCACTACCGTAGTGCTTCTGGACGAAGGGGCACCCGTAATTTAGCCACTCGAGTACCACCCACATTCCGGAATAGTCTGAGAGGGAGTGGTCGTTCCCGTAGGTGTCCGGGAGGGTGAAGCCCGGGGCGTCGACGCCGATTTCCGGATCCTGCATTTGAGCCGAGACGCCTGATGCGGTCGGAACAGCGATGACTGCGATGATCAAAAGCGCGGCGGGAACTTTCATGGAGAAACCTTCCATCAAGGTATCAATGTCCTCATGCTGGGCCTTTGTCGGCTCCCGCCGGAAGCCCGAATCGACACGCTAGGGTGAAAGAACGTCGTCCAGGGTCCTCAAAACGATCTGTTCCGTCAGAATCGCCGGGAGAAGGTGAGGGCTAGCCCCCGGACTTCCCCGATAGAGGGCGTAGACGGGGACCCCACTCCGGTCGAGTGCTTCCAGGGCCGCTGTGATGGCCGGATCCTGACGGGTCCAGTCCGCTTTGAAAAGGGCTACGTTTCGTTCCCGGAAAGCCTCTAGGACCGTCTCGGTTGAAAGGACGATTCGTTCGTTCACTTGGCAGGTAAGGCACCAGGCGGCGGTGAAATCCACAAAGACGGGCCTTCCCTGGGCCAGGGTCCTTTCCACCTCTTCCTGAGAGAAGGGCAACCACCCCTCCTCTACGGCCATGAGGGGCGCCTCCTGTCCACTTCCCTGCACCACGAGAAGGGCCGCACCTGCCAACACCCCGAGAGAGACCACCCGGGCTACCACACCACTTCTGAGGTCGGTTCGTTGCCACCGGCCCACCATCCAACCTGCAGCCGTGACCAGCAACAGGGCAGAGAGGAGATAGGAAGCCCCACCGACACCCGTCTGCTGTCCGAAGACCCAGACCAGCCAGATGACCGTGGCGAACATGGGGAAGGCCAGGGCCTGTCTGAGGGATTCCATCCACGGCCCGGGTCGTGGGAGTCGTTCCAGGAGTCCCGGCGCCAGAGAGAGAACCAGATACGGTAGGGCCATTCCGACACCCAGGAACCCGAAAATCAGGAGGGTTTCTGGAACCGACCGGGTGAGGGCGAAGCCGAGAGCTGCTCCCATGAAGGGAGCCGTGCAGGGGGTCGCGATGACGGTGGCGAGGACCCCCGAGGCCAGCGATTCGCCGTAGCCGCTGGGCTCACCCGGGCGGCCGCCCAATCGGGTCAGGGCGGCACCCACCTCGAAGACGCCCATGAGGTTTAGGCCAATGGCAAAGAACAAAGCGGCCATGAAGGCCACGAAAGTGGGTGCCTGGAGTTGAAAACCCCACCCCAATTGCGCGCCTCCGGCCCGTAGAACGATGAGGAGTCCCCCCAGGACCAAAAAGGCCAGAATCACTCCTGACGCGAACACCAACCCCTGGTTTCGGATCCGAGCCCGATTTTCGCCACCGTGGCTGGCAGCGCCCAGGATCTTCAGGGAGAGGATGGGGAACACGCACGGCATCAGATTGAGGAGGATTCCCCCGAAAAAGGCAAAGACAAGGGCAAGCACAAGGGTGAACCCTTGAGAGGTCCCGACCGGCCCGGAGACATCGGTCGTGGCTTCGGATCCGGGTTCCTGGATGGCCGGCGCTCCAGCCACGGGCACCTCGATCTCGAGACCGGGGAAGACACCCTCGGCATCCCAGCTCCCGCTCTCCTCGGCCAGGAGTACCCCGCGCAAAACAGGGACTGGCTGTACTGCATAGGCGGAACTCTCCAGGTCCAAGGTGAGTCTACCGTCTTCCACGACCGCTCTCTGAGGGGCGGCATGGTCCAGGACACTGGATCCGGATGCATAGAAATAGACCGAGTCCGGGAGTGACACTCTCTCCCCGGAGGGTTCGATAGAGAGCCGGTATCCGGAGTCCGTGAGGCCTGCATCGACGGACCACCCGTCCACATCAGTCGGGAGCCTGTTCCGGGTCTCACGAAAGACATCCACCCACTGAGGATCCGACTCGGGTGCTCCACTGGCGACGGGAATGTCCAGGGATAGCTCGGCATAAGCGGGAAGGCAGACGGTTTCACAAATCAGCCAATCCACAAAGGCACCCAGTGTGACGTCTACACCAGTTGCCAAATCGACGGGCGGTGTGATTTCGACAAGGAGGGAAACCTCGTCGGAGTAGCCGTAGTCTACCAACGGATAGGCGACGATGCGGCCTGGGACGGGCCATTGGATTTCGCCTGCTTCAAAACCCTCCGGTAGCGTCCATTCGATGGTGGTGGGGAGCCCCGAATCCCCGGCATTCTCCCAGTAGTTATGCCATCCCGGATCCAGCTCGAAGTGCACCGCCACCGTGAAGGGAGTCCCCGGCTGGATGCTGGACACTTCCGAGATCAACCGGGCAGTGCTGTGGGGGCTCGACTCGTTCTCTTCCTGGGCGCCGATGGAATGGGGAATACTGAATGCCGCCAGGCTCAGAACGACGGCGAGGAGAGTGAGGTTCGGACGAACCGCCTGGAGTCTTTTTAGAAAGAGCACGTGTCTCCGGCTAATCTCGGTGTTCTTCCAGGAATTCATCCGTTCCTTCGGGAAGAAGGAGGCTGTCGGAGATTGCGGCGATTTCCTCGGCCTGCTTCCAAACCGCTTCCAGCACCTTCAACTCCCCCTGGAGGGCCCGTCTCTCCTGCTCTTCGTGAAGGGCCATCTCCAGTGCGAGACGGGTGGGCCGGGGCAGTTTATGGACCAACCCCAGGTGTTTTTCTTTCATGGGCCGCCATGATCCATCACCCATAGGCCTCTTCCACACGTTGCCCGCCTCCCCGGCACGTTCCAGGGAGACCCTCTTGAGGAATTCCATTGGATGGCCTGCGTCCTCGATCTCTTCTACGGCATCCTGAACGACACCCTTCCCGGCTCCGGAACGGTTGATGCCGGGGATGATCTGGTTGGCTATCCTGACGGCATCAGCTCCCTCCCACGTCCGGTCGAGTTTCTTTCCCCGCTTAATCTCGATTACCCATTCGTCGTCTTCACCTGCCGAGAGAATCTTGGCCTTTTCCAGATCCGGGGCCTTCAGTTTGATGACCTTCCCGTCTTCATCCTTGAGTCGCACCAGGGTGCGGGCGTTTCGGAAGATATTCACGAAGTTCCCGGATTGACCGAGGACGGCCCCGGATAATACCCCTGTTGCAGCGCCGGCGATGAGTATGGTTCCAGCGACAGCAGTAATGCCGACACCCACAAGAATGGCTTTCTTTTGTCGCCGACCGAACTGGTCCCCGTATCGCCAGGCAGCGAATTCAGGTCGAAGGGGGACGCCGATTCTCACCAACTCAGTGCCTTCCTTATGCCGAGCTAGGCCGATGTTCTCAGAAGAGGCCCGGGTCCGAATGCCATGGTACATGCGCTCACAGTCCTCAATGGCCTCCCAGCGTTCTTCAATCGGGGAGAGGTTCCAGCGCTCGCACCGTCTGCAGATGACCCATAGCCGCCCCAAGCTTGAATCGAAGGCCAGACGGCGCCCAATGGGGAAGTGCTCTACGATCTGGTTCTCACCCAGAGCGTGATTGCAGAACATACAGGTCGAGTACATGGTTGGACGTGTCGTTTTCAAGAGGACAGGCGGGAACCTCGTGTCTCCGCCCTCTTCAAGCGCTGCCTGCTTCTAGTACGTCCGGAATCTAGCCCGTCTTCAGAGTTTTAGGGCCCCCGCCGGGGGCCTGTCCCCTGCCACACCCCGTTGCTGGGACAGGTCCCCAGTGCTTTGCGGGATGCCAACAGGTCTTCCACGGCCATCTGACAGGCGTGGTCCATCCCTGTTGGCTTGATGCGTTGGAAGATGTCGTGGTGGGAGTTCCGGAGCCGTCCGTATGCCAACTCCCCGTCATGGGTGGTGCAGAGTACATGAACCGCGCCCACCCCTCGCAGGGCCCGCCGCCCATCGGTTCGTCCGAACACATCCATCAAAAGGAGGTATTCGGTATCCGTCTCCGGCGAGGCTCGGACGCAGGCTCCCAAAGCCCGAAACCGTTTCCAATAGATCCAAGCTTCATTGGGTTGCCTGGGGTACGGGAGGGCGAAGGTTCGAGGATCCGCCCTGGCCAGAGGAAACCCGACCTGTCGGAGTAACCCGGCCAGCATTTCACCGGCCTCCCCTGAGTACACCACTCCTTGGTTCAAAATGCCCACGGGGAGGACCAATATCCGGCGGCCGGGTAGTTCCCGGAGCATAGTCTCCGCACGGATCCGCATTCGCCGTCGCTCCCGCCTCGGGGGTGCGCCCGAGCGAAGAACGAGCGCCTTGAACAAAGCTCCCCCCAGGGCTCGGAAGGGAACTCTCTTCGTTCGACTCATTCCCGGATCTCTGCCCGATGTTTCCACCCGATCCAGAAAAGGAGAGCCACCAGGAAGAGTGGGCCAGAGATCACGAAATAGACACTGATGTGAAAGCGGCCCCAACTCCAAAAGATGTAGAAGAGACCCAGGGCTGCGAAGAGGGCCGTGCCGACCCACTCCCACTTCCAGGCCAAGACTAGAATGATGGCCAGGATCATGTTGGGTATGAGGTGCATGAAGAGGGCGACAACGGTTTCGGAGAAGGTGTACCCCTCACCGAAAACGTCCAGGGCGAAAAGGCCCAGGAATAGAATGAAGAGAATGGTTAGGCCCCGGGGGCCCCAAAAAAGCAGTCGCGTCAGACTCTGATTCATGGATGCCACCTTCCCGTTCGCCGTGGGCGATGAGGGCTGGTTTTGCGGCCCGTTGCCACGGCTCCCCATGAAGATGGTTTCTGGCTCGAAGGCGTGGCATACGCATGATGACGTAGTTGGCCTTCGAGATGACGTAGGATCCTGGTCTAGCCCTTTACGACGGTCCGGCCAGCCTCCACCACCCGGTCAGAGGTCAGGCCGAAATTCTCGAAGAGGGTGGCCCAGGGCGCAGAGGCGCCGAAGCGGTCCAGGCCGACGGCCACGCCCCGGAGTCCCAGCCATCGGTCCCACCCCAACGTAATCCCGGCCTCGATCGATACTCTGGCCGTGACCTGGGGCGGGAGCACCGTGTCCAGATAAGCCTGGTCCTGGTCCATGAAGAGTCGCCAACTCGGCATGCTGACCACTCGGGTAGGGGTGCCGTCACCCTCGAGAACGGTTCGGGCTTCCACCGCGGCGTGGAGCTCCGAACCGCTGGCAAGGAGGATCAACTCCGGGGTGCCACCGGAGGCCTCTTGAAGGATGTAGCCGCCTCGCCTGAGGCCTTCGGCCCCGTCGGGGCGGGTGCGTTCGAGACAAGGGATCCCCTGCCTGGTAAGAGAAAGGAAAGCCGGTCCGTCCGCCCTCTCCATGGCCACTTTCCAGGCCACAGCCGTTTCAGCCGGATCACCTGGTCGGAGGTCGACCAGATTGGGGATGGCCCGGAGGGTCATGAGGTGTTCCACCGGTTGGTGGGTCGGTCCGTCTTCCCCCAGCCCGATTGAATCGTGCGTGAACACATAGGTGACGGGGATCTCCATGAGAGCGGCCATACGGATGGCCGGGCGCATGTAGTCGGAGAACACCAGGAAGGTGCCGGCGAATGGGCGGACCCCCCCATGGAGAGCCATGCCGTTCAGGAGAGAGGCCATGGCGTGCTCCCGGACTCCGAAGTGGATGATTCGGCCCCCAGGGCTTTCTGCGAGGAGGTCCCCGCCACCCTTGATGTCGGTCTTGTTCGATCCGGCCAAGTCAGCCGAGCCACCGATGAGGTTCGGGATCCTGGCGGCCAAGGCCTGGAGGACCACCCCGGAGGACACTCTGGTGGCCTGAGCCTTTTCTAACTGAACGAGTTCAGGTACTGATGCGTCCCAATCCTCCGGGAGTTCCCCAGCCATCATGGCCTCGAACTCGGCGGCCTCCTCGGGAAAAGCTTCCTGGAAGGCCGTGAACTTTTCCTCCCACGCGTCCTGGAGTTTTCGACCCCGGATCTGGCAATTCTCACGGCACCAGCTCAGGGACTCAGGGTCCACGAAAAACGGATCCTGGGAGGGGTATCCCAAGTTCACCTTGGTGGCCTTGATTTCCTCCTCGCCCAGGGGGGCGCCGTGGCTGCTCTCGCTCCCCGCCTTGTTGGGGCTTCCGAAGGCGATCTGGGTACGGAGGATGATAAGGGTGGGCTGGTCGGTATGGGCTCGAGCCTCCTGGAGAGCCTGGTCCATGGCGGCTCGGTCATTTCCATCCCCCACCCTCAGGACGTGCCAACCGTAGGACTGGAACCGCCGCTCCTGGTCGGTGGAGGAGGCCAGGTCCGTGTCCCCCTCGATGGAGATCTGATTGTCGTCGTAGATCCAGATGAGCTTCCCGAGCTTTTGATGCCCAGCCAGCTCGGCGGCCTCATGAGAAATCCCCTCCATGAGGTCTCCGTCGGAGCAAAACACATAGGTGAAATGGTCCACGATGTCGTGGCCAGCCTTGTTGAACCGGTGGGCCAGCCAACGCTCGGCCATGGCCATCCCAACCGAGTTGGCCACTCCCTGGCCCAGGGGCCCCGTCGTTGTCTCTACTCCGGGGGTAAGCCCGTATTCGGGGTGCCCGGGTGTCTTGGATCCCCACTGCCTGAATTCTTTCAGGTCCTCCAGGTTCAGCTCGTATCCCGTGAGATAGAGAAGCGAGTAGATGAGCATGGAAGCATGGCCCAGGGAAAGAACGAAACGATCCCGGTCGGGCCAGGCGGAGTCCAGGGGATTGTGTCGGAGGTGGCGAGTCCAGACCTCATACCCCAGCGGGGCCAACCCCATCGGGGCTCCTGGATGTCCTGAGTTCGCTTTTTGGATGGCATCCATGGAAAGGACGCGAATGGCTTCAACGAGGTGCTGGTCCCGGGCGGGGCCTTGGAGGGATGTCATTCGATGGAACTCCAGGTAAAAGGAGGCCGCCCGAGTCCTGAGGACTCGGGGCGGCCTCCGTTCATGGTTCTCTAGGCTTCGGGGATAGGATCATCATCCCACGACGAAATTTAGTAGGCGGTTGGGTATAAAAATGACCCGGCGCACCGTGAGTCCATCGAGGTGCCGGGTAACATTCTCTTGGGCCAGGGCCAGAGCCTCTGCCTCTTCCTGGCTCGTGCCAGCGGGTGCTTCCACGGTTCCCCGCAGTTTCCCATTCACCTGCACGGCGATTTTCACCGTTTCTTCGGCGGCCTTTTCCGGATCAAAGGCGGGCCAGTTGGCTCCCTCGAAGACCGACTCTGTGTGACCGAGCCGGCTCCAGAGTTCTTCCGCCAGATGAGGGGCGAAGGGAGCTACCAAAACGACCAGGGGCTCTACCTCTGCCCGGACGGCGTGGCGTCCGCCGGTCCTGACGGCATTGAGGTACTCCATCATGGCCGCGATGGCCGTGTTGTACTGGAGGTTCGGCACCTGCTCCGAAAGCTGTTTGATGGTTTTGTGGAGCTTCTGCTCGACACGGGGATCCGGTGGCTGTTTCCCCTCATCCGACCCGATGACCGAAACCACGGTGTCGAACAACCGGTGCAGAAAGCCGTAGGGTCCCTGGATTCCCTCGTCCCGGTAGTCGCCCCCCTCGGAAAAGGGTCCAAGGAACATGAGGTAGAGGCGAAAGGTGTCGGCCCCGAACTCTTCGATGATGGGATCAGGGACGATGACGTTGCCCTTGCTCTTGGACATCTTGGCCCCGTCACGGATGATAAGGCCGTGTTTCCGGAACTTCGTGAACGGCTCCTCGAAGTCCAGGTGACCCATGTCCTTCAGGGCCATGGTGATGAATCGTGCGTAGAGGAGGTGCAGAACAGCGTGCTCCTCACCGCCGATGTAGCAATCAACAGGAAGCCACCGCTGGGTGATCTCCTGGTCCATGGGACCGTCTTCTCGGTCCGTGGACGGGTACCGTAGGAAATACCAGGAGGAGTCCAGGAACGTATCCGAGACATCCGTCTCCCGGCGGGCCTCCCCGCCGCATTCGGGACAGCCGGTCTTGTACCATTCCTCCACCCGGGCCAAGGGGCTGACCCCGGAATCATCAGGCTTGAAGTCTTCCAGCCTCGGCAAGATCACCGGAAGATCTTCTTCCGGCACCGGAAGGGGCCCGCATCGGTCGCAGTAGATAATGGGGATGGGGGGTCCCCAATAGCGCTGCCGGGAGATGCACCAATCGTGGAGACGGTAGGTGACCTTGGCCTCCGCGAACCCTTTTCCTCCTAGCCAGGTCACCCCCTCTAGCCACTTGACGATGTCCCTGGCTCCTTCTCGCCATGGCAGCCCGTTGAATTGCCCTGAGTTCACCAGCGTTCCGTCGCCCGCGTATGCTTCGTCCAACGGAGTGTCAGCGGTGTCTCCCGGGCCTGCCACCACCCTTGGGATCGGTAGGCCGAAAGTTTGCGCGAACTCGAAGTCCCGCTGGTCGTGGCCGGGAACCGCCATGATAGCGCCGGTTCCGTACTCGATGAGGACGTAGTCGGCGATCCAGACGGGAATGGGTTTCCCGGTGGCCGGGTTTAAGCACATGGTACCGGTGAAGACCCCGGTCTTGGTCTTGTCGTCCTTCTGCCGTGCCACCAGGTCCAGCTTCGCCGCAGCTTCCTGATAGGCTTTTACTTCCAACTTTCGGTCAGAGGTGGTGATGGCCTCGACCAGGGGGTGTTCCGGAGCCAGGACCATATAGGTGGCTCCGAACACAGTATCCGGGCGGGTGGTGAAGACGGAGATGGTCGGGCCATCGAAGGGGGACCCGGCGGGCTCTCCTTCCTTGCCCTCTGCCACACCCTCATCAGCCGGAAGCACCGGGAACTCCAGCGTCGCCCCTTCGCTCCGTCCAATCCAATTCTCCTGGGCCTTCAGCGTCGTATCAGACCAATCGATGGTCTTCAAGTTGTCCAGAAGACGTTGGGTGTAATCGGTGATGCGAAAGAACCACTGGGCGATATGCCGCTGTTCGACGGGGGTGTCGCACCTTTCGCAAAGGCCGCTTAGGACCTGCTCATTGGCCAGGACCGTCATGCAGGAGGGACACCAATTGACCGGTGCTTCCTTCCGCTCAGCCAGGCCGGCCTTGAAGAGCTGGACGAAGATCCACTGGGTCCAGCGGTAGTAGTCCGGGTCCGACGTGTTGACGGTGTGATCCCAGTCGAACATTCCCCCGATGCGCCGTAGTTGCCGGGTGAAGTTCGCGACGTTCTTGGGTGTCAAATCCATGGGATTGACCCCCTGCTTCAGAGCGAAATTCTCCGAGTGGATCCCAAATGCGTCGAAGCCGATGGGCTCGAAGACGTTCCTTCCGATCAGGCGTTGATATCGCCCATGGACGTCCGCCCCCGTGAAGGCATAGATGTTCCCCACATGGAGTCCCTCCGCCGACGGGTAGGGGAACATCATGAGGTTGTAGAACGGATTCTCAGCGCTCTTGAAGGTCTCGGGTGTGAAGCCGTTCGTCCCGTGCTCTTCCCAGGTTTTCTGCCATTTCCCCTCGATTGCGCTTGGGGCGTATACGTCAGGTCGATCCTGTTCCATGACATCCCGCGTCCCATGGTTGGGGCGGCCGATCATCCCCTGACGACCCGAAGCCTCCCGAACAGTAAACCGCCAACTTAGCCGGGGGTGGGGTCGTGTTCAACGCCCTAGGAGCCTCAGCGAAAGACCCCTGTGCGCGGCCGCACCCCACTTGCGCAGAGGCTCCCTAGAGGAATCGGTCGCCTGCGGGGTCCGGGTCGAGGCTGGAAAAGGCCTCCAGACTGGCTGAAGTCAGCCGCCGGAGGGGAGAAGCTCGAAGGGGTCGTCCAGCTCCTTCGCCCTTGCCGTGAGAGCGGAAACGGCAGCCTGGAGGTTTCCTCCGTGCTGATCGAGGAAAAGTTGAAAATCGGTGAGGCGGTGGAAGTACCGGCGGCGGGCCAAGAGAATGGCGTTGTTCAGTGGACGCCCCAGGAAGCTGCGAACCAGGGTCGGCGCCTCAGCGGAAAGGGCCTCTCCGTATCGATTTTGGTAGTCTCTGAAAAGGCTTTCTCTGGCCAGGACCTTCTCCGCAACGGTGAGGGCAGGATTTTGGTAGACGGATTCCAACTCCCCGATGAACTCGTCCAGGAATTGGGAAAAAGCCTGGGAATCTGACCACTGCTTCTTGGCCGCCTGGCACTCGGGTGAATTTTGGGGGGTGTCTTCGGGGCCGCAGAAAAACCTTATGGCCCCCGCTCGACCAACGAAGGTGGCAAAACTCTCATTGAACTGAACTTTGCCTGGTACGAAGAGGTGGTTATGGGAGAGCTCGTGAAGGACAGTCTCTACCAGGTTCACATCGTCGTACCGAAGGACGCTGGAAAGGAGAGGATCGGCGAACCACCCCAGGGTGCTGAAGGCGGATGTGGTTCGGAGATAGGTGTAGAGACCCTCATCCTCCAACTTCGTTTGGGCCTTCTCTGCACCCTTTTGACTGGCGTACCCCTTGTAGGGTACGCGGCCCACGATGGGGAACCACCACGTCTTGGATTCAAGTCGATCCCTGTAGGCTGCCGATAATACCCATGCAAGGGTATCGGTTTTGAGTTGGGTGAAGCTCGTATAGGAATCCCCGGCATTCAGACCTAGCATGTGGATGGCGAAGGCACGGGCTTGCCGTGCCAATAGAAGCTTGTGGCGGGTGTCCTCGTCTGTTCTCTGATCGTTGATGACCTCGTCGAGGGGTCGGCGGCCCGCAAGGATCTTCATCTCGGCCCAGCCAGCCCTTGCCACGTAG
>JBDHMC010000077.1:0-9470 GCA_039656355.1 Gemmatimonadota bacterium
CCCCGGGGTCGGCATAGACATGGTGGTAGTAGAAGGCTCGGCCTGTCAGACGGTTCTCGCCCGTGAGTAATGTCCAGCTGTTCCCTGCATCATCGGAGCGGTAGAGGCCGTTTCCCGGCTCGGCTTCCACCATGGCCCACAGTCGGTCCGGGTTCGCCTTGGAGACGCTCACGGTCACCTTCCCCACGACGCCCTCCGGTAGACCGCCCCCGAGTTTCACCCAACTGTCCCCTCCGTCGGTGGTCTTATAGAGGCCTCCCTCGGGGCCCCCGGAAATCAGGGTCCAAGGCTTTCGCTCTGCCCGCCACATCCCGGCGTAGATAATCCGGGGATTCCCGGGATCCATGGCCAGGGATACGGCGCCGGTACTGTCATTCAGGAAGAGGACGTGTTCCCAACTGACGCCCCCGTCCCTTGATCGGTAGACCCCGCGCTCAGGATTCTTGCCGAAGGGATGGCCCAGGGCCGCCACGTAGACCAGGTCTGGATTATCAGGGTGGACCACCAGGGATCCGATGGCTCCGGACTCGGGCAGTCCCGTGAAAGCCCAAGTGTCCCCTCCGTCCATAGACTTCCAGAGCCCCCGGCCCACGGACACATTCCCCCGAATGCATGCTGAGCCCGTTCCTATGTAGATCACGTTGGGGTCCGAATCCGCCACATCGATGGCCCCGATGTTACCTACGGTCAGGTACCGGTCGGCGATGGGCATCCAGTGATGGCCAGCGTCGTCGGTCTTCCATACTCCTCCGCCGGTTACCCCCATGAAGAATGTGTGGGGCTCCTCGGCGATACCGGTGACTGATGTGACCCGGCCCCCCCTGAATGGGCCCACCATGCGGTATTCCATACCGGCGTAGAGAGCAGGGTCCACCGTGAACAGAGCCTTGTCCGCCTCTGGGCTGGTTTGGCTTGAAGCGGAAAGGGGTCGGAGGCCGCCCAGGGAGGCAAAGACTGCGGTCAGAAGCACCGCCCGGAGGACAGGGGATGGGAAAGCCATGCGTGGAAACCTCCGATGAAGGACCAGGGGGACGCAGGACGAATAGGTAGGTCGAGTCCCCTCCCGGGTGCAAGGGGCCCCGAATCAGTCCCGGAGAGTGGCCTTCAACCGGAGAGGGTGGAGGATGAGGTCCAGGGCATCATTGATGTCCCGAGTCACGA
Organism: Gemmatimonadota bacterium; assembly: GCA_039656355.1. Taxonomy (GTDB): domain Bacteria; phylum Gemmatimonadota; class Gemmatimonadetes; order Longimicrobiales; family Gaopeijiaceae; genus JABDNZ01. Next base: position 1,162 of record JBDHMC010000077.1, read on the forward strand.
TGTCGGCTGATCGGAGCAGACCGGATGCAGCCCCTTCCGGCCCAAGGACTGCGATAGAGAGGCCGGCGACCTCCATCATGGGAATGTCGTTTCGCCCGTTCCCGATGGCGATCACTTCGGAGGGATTCATAGCCGCCACGACTGCGGCCTTCTGAATCCCGTCGCCGATCACCTGAACCTCAACCGGGAGGTCCTTCACCTGAACCCGGGCGGTGCCAAAGGTGTCGGCCGTGAGAATGGTGACGCGAAGCTCTCCGGCCAGTCGCTGGAGGCGCTCCTCCACTCCCGGCAGCAGCGCGCCATCCAAGGACAGGGTTCCGGTGAAGTCCAGGACCAGGCGATGGAAGGTCACAGGACCCAGGGGCATTTCGAGACGAACGGGGCTCATGGGTTTCTCCTGTGTGGCCCCCCTTGGGCTTCGTCGGGCCCCGCCGCCCTTTTTTTCTCTCTTAGCGGGTCCAAATCAGGACAACACCGCACCCCGCGTTGGTCCCGCCCCATTCCAGCGGGACGTTGGACGCCCGGGTGTATACTTCGATAGCAGAGATTTGGTGTATGTCCACCACCTCCTCCAACCCCCCGAAATCGGTATTCACCTGGGCGCCGTCGACGTAGACCGGTGGCCTACAGGTCCCCCCCCGGATGGAGGCGTTTCGAAACGAAATCTGGGTCCCAGAAAAAGACCCGCCACCATCAAGCGATAGGACGGGAGTATTTCGGAAAAGATCTCCGAACTAGGAGGGGTTTCTCCGCTGAATATCCTCAGGGGTGATGAAGAAACCGAACCCAGTGGCCTGTCGCTCATTGTAACCGGATCTCTCGAGGTTTTGGAAGATCATGGCTCGCTCTACGGCCACGATCATGGAGTCCAACTGAACCGGCCGGGGGCTGATGTGGAGCTCAATTGTGACCGAGCCGCCCTCACCCAGGTCCAGGATCCCGTCGATGATCGGCTCGAAGCCCAGCGCCTCGGTAAGGACGTAGTATGCTCCGGGGCTGGGTGCATCCAAACGGAAAAGCCCGGTTTCATTTGTAACCGCGGATGCTTGGATAGCGAAGGTTGTGTCGAGCAACATCACCAAACCCGACGTTACCGGCGTCCCGCTTCCTTTTTCAAGGAGGCGACCGGTGACAACCTGAGACTCACCAGATTGTGGTTGAAGAATGACGATGCCTGCCAGAGCCACCGTCAGGGCCAGCGTCCTTCGCAACGTAATTCCTAGGTTTCTCATTAGTCTCTTCAACGCTAGATGACGAGGAATCTCACTTTTTTCCCGAAGACAATAGTAATACAACATTTTTGTGCTCAGGTGCCCTCTACTGACAACCCGAGGAAGAACTAGTAACCCGGGGGTCCCGAGAGGTGCAAGAGGATCGGGCGCGGGGCAGAGAGGTGTGAGCGATCGGTCTTTCTAAACGCCATAAGAAGCTCCATACTGGGGCGTTGAGACGTCTTCTTGCCGGAGAAGGGTTCATGTCCCGGACACATGCTAAACGACTGACCGCTCTATTGGCACTCTTCGGTCTCTCCTTTTCCGGGGTCACCTGCACCTCGGGGGGGTTGCCTGCCAAGGGACTGCCGCCGTCGGTGTCGGGCACTCACACGGTGATGGGCAGGGCCTACTTCCCTGGCGGCATCATGGTGCTCATCGATGCCCATCTTTTGGAGGGAAGGCCGTCCGGCTCGATGGAGTATTCCCAAGTCCAGAGCCGAGGGGAGATCTCCCTCCGTGTCCAGGTAGACGTATCCTGTGTTGGCGTATTCCGTGACGGAACCCGGGCGGTGGTGGCCGGACCGGTGGCACGCGTCGACGGGGACTACCTGGGTCGGATTGGCGTAGGGGATTGGTGGGTAATTCAGGTTGAGGAAGGTGGGCCGGAGGGAGACCTGATTCTCTCGAGAAGGGACGACCGGAATCGTGCATTGAGGGTTTGTCAACAAGGACCAGACGGTGCGGGCACCCTCAGGGCTCTTGACGGAGATCTGTCGATCCACTGAAGCCCGAGGACATGGGGGTACTCGCCGGAGAGGTCAAAAGTGCTAGCCTGGGACCGATCTGTTTGTTATGCTGTTCACCCCTGATGACCGAGATCTGACTCGAGGACAAGTCGCTTCGTCCTGTACTCTAGAAGGGAGTTGACGCACCATGCGCATCGTACGTTTCGCGGCTCTGGGCCTGGTTTTCTTTGCTGCCGCCTGCGCTGCCGGGGGTGGAGGCAGCGGTGGGGAATCGACTGACCGGTATTCTCTCACGGCTGAAGAGTTGGCCCCCTACGCTACCTACAATCTTTATGACGCGGTTTCGCGTCTCCGCCGTTTCTGGATCCAAGGTAGTGGCGGACGTTCCCCCCGCGTGTTTGTGAATGATGCCGAAGTGGGGGGGGCACCCAGTTTGGAGGATTACATGCCGGACATGGTGGCCAATATCAAGTTCCTACAGCCTACCCTGGCCATGACCCAGTTCGGACCCGATTACGCGGGAGGGGTGATTCAGGTCACCCTCAGGTGACGGAAGGGGTCCGGGGAGGAGCTCTTCGAACCCTCTCCGGACCCTTTTCCCATTCTGCTGTTGTCTACATAGCGATTTTCGACTGATTGGGACTCCCTTTCCGCAGATCGCTCCTCGCCACATTGCGCGTCCTTCCGCGCCCGCCTTAAGCTCCGACGACTCCTTCCACCATTCTGGAGGAACACCATGTTGGGACAGTGCACTCTTTCCCATGCGTCAACCCATCTCGGCCTCCAATCGCTGAGTTTCTCTTCTCACCGCTTGCCGGTGCGATCTCTTCTTCTTGCCGCTTTCGCCCTGGCCTGTTTGCCGTTTTTGGCCCCGGGTGGGGATCCGGGTTTGTCGGCCCAGAGTGTCCCCAGCCCAGAGACCCATTTCGGGCACCGGATCGGGGCTGACCGTGAGTTGGTGAATTGGGGGGAGGCGGTTGAGTACTACCGATTGGTGGGGGACGGATCGGACCGGGTGAACGTGAGGGAAATGGGCCAGAGTACCGACGGTCGGCCCTTCCTCCTTCTCGAGATCTCTTCATCGGAGACCGTGGCCGACATTGATCGATACAAGGCTCTCCAACAACGACTCTACTTCCAGGACCACAATCCGGGTGAGGACCCGAACACCGTCCACTCCCAGGCTGAGCGGGCTGAGATCTTCCGTGACCACAAGGCCGTGGTTCTTGTCACAGCCAGCATCCATGCCACGGAAGTCGGGGCGGCCCAGATGAGCTTGGAGTTGGTCCACAAGCTCGCCACAAGCAACGATCCACTGGTTCGGAAGATCCTGGACAACGTGATCTTCCTCCTGGTCCCGAGCCTCAACCCCGACGGCATGTCCATGGTGGTGGACTGGTATGAGGAGTACGTCGGGACTCCGTTCGAGGGTGGGTCCATGCCCTGGCTCTACCAGCGCTACGTGGGGCATGACAACAACCGGGACATGTACATGTACACCCAGCAGGAAACTCGTCTCATCGGTGAGATTCTCTGGGAGGAGTGGTTCCCTTCCATATGGCTGGATGAACACCAGATGGGGTCCCGGGCGGCACGTATCTTCGTGATGCCTGCCACGGATCCCATCAACAACAACGTTCATCCCCTCATCTACCGGCTGAACGGAATCTTCTGGCAGGCCCAGGCGGCGGCGCTGGAGGAGTCGGGGAAGGTGGGGATAATCCACGATCAGACTTACACCAACTTCTGGCCGGGGGCCATGGCCTGGACCGGCTGGTGGCACAACCAGGTGGGGATGCTCACAGAGTTGGCCAGTGTCCGCATCGCCACCCCCACGCTTCAGGGCATGGCGCGGCTGGGGCAGCCTACCGCCGGAGCCGGTGGTGGGGGGCGGGGGGGATACGACGCCTCTGAAGTCCAGGCGGCCCCCACCGACGTTCAGCCCAGGACCAACTATCCCCGCCCTTGGCTGGGGGGAGTCTGGACGCTCCGGGACATTGTCGACTACGAGCTCATCGTCTCCATGGCCACGCTGGAGGCTGCGGCCAACACCCGGGAACGGCTGAATCGACAGATCTACGAGGTGAACCGCTCCACCATCGAACAGTTTCTGGAAGGGGAGCCCACCGGGGGACCGACCAACGAGTTGGGGGGCTACGGCCCTCTTCCCTCCGGGGTGGCTCTGGAACGGCCGGAAACCGGCCGCGTCATGCCTGGCTCAGAGGGGGCCGGGGGTACGCCATACGCTGTTGTCCTCCCGCCGGACGAGGGGGATCCCGTTACCAGGGCTAAGCTCCTTCGTCTTCTGGAGAGGGCGGGGGTGACGGTTGAACAGGCCTCTCGCTCTTTTAATGCTGGCGGGGTTGAATACCCAAAAGAAACGTATGTAGTACGCCTGGCACAAGTGTATGGAAGGTACGCAAAGGAGATGTTGGAGCTCCAGACCTATCCGGAAATTCGACTGGCTCCGGATCTCCCGGCGTTGCCGCCCTACGATGTGACTGCCTGGTCCCTGGGACTCCAGATGGGCGTAGGTGCGGAATTCGTTGATAGGCCTTTCGAGGCCTCTCTTAGGGTGGTGAATGGTGTACCTCTCCCCGAAGGAGGTGTGGAAGGCAGGGGGGACCTATACATCATTTCTCCGGAATACAACGATGCCTTCACAGCGGTGAACCGCCTTTGGGACGCTGGGGCTCAGGTCAGTCGAGCCACGATTTCGGTAGCTGCCGGCGGAGAAGGTCAGATGTTTCCACCCGGAGCCTTTGTGGTGGAGAGTGTGTCTCGGGAGGAGATGGATCGAATTGCCCGGGAGTTGGGGATCCGAGTCCAGGCTGTCCTCAGAATCCAAGACGGGGAGCTGGTGGATCTCCCCAAACCCCGTATCGCCATCTACCAGCCCTGGCAGTCCAATATGGATGAGGGATGGACTCGCTGGGTACTGGAGGCCTACGGCTTCGACTACGATGTCCTCCATCCGCAGGATTTCCTGGCCGCATCGGCCGCCGCCGGGCTGGGACCCGATGGAGACTTCGAGATACCCCCCGAGTACCGGAGCCAGTGGCCTCCCCACGTGGGCGACCGGTCGGGGGGCCGAGTCCTCTCCGAGACTCTGTCCGAACGCTACGACGTGATTCTTTTCACTCACCAGAGTGGGAGTTCGATTCTGGGCGGCAGCTCCTCTCGGACCACACCGGAGCCCTATCGGGTGGGTTTAGGGGAGGCGGGGTTGGCTGCTCTGGAGGACTTCGTGAAGAAGGGCGGACGAGTTGTTGCTTTGGGATCAGCCTCCGGGCTCTTCATCGAACATTGGCCGATCCCGGTGGAGGACGCATCGGAAGGTTTGAGCAGGGACGAATTCCTGATCCCAGGATCCATCGTGAACCTCCAGGCCGATGTCAACCACCCGTTGGCGTGGGGAATGAGCTCCGACACCCACGGCTTTTTCAGCAGCAACCCGTTCTTCGACGTGGGAGCTTCGTTTCCCTCCCATGAGGTCAGTGTCGCCGTTCGGTATCCCAACGACGGCCTTCGGGCCTCGGGCTGGCTGAGGGGTGAGGAAATCTTGGCGGGGAAAGCAGCGGTGGTGGAGATCGGGTTCCCTGGGGTTGCCGGAGACGACCTCCGCGGAAGCCTGGTTCTCCTCGGGATTCGGCCGCAACACCGGGCCCAAACCCATGCCACGTTCAAGCTCCTGTTCAACGCTCTGGTGAACTAGAGGTATACCATGAGGCTCCCAGGTATCCGGGCATTTGCCCTTGCAGTCGTCGGCTTGTCGGGCGCAGCGCACCCGGCCTTCGGCCAGTCCAACCCGGCTCCACGTCCTTTCTCCTACGACTTCCGGGCCGAGAACGAGTTGGCGGCCCGGATCGATGCAGATAACCCGGAACCGGCTCTGCTGAGGGAAATCTTCGCCAAGCGACGGGCCCGCGTGCTGGAAGCCATTCCCGAGGGCGGTCTCCTGGTATTCAGCGTGGAGTGGGTCCAACCCCGACGGCTGGAGTTTCAGGTACCGGACTCGGACAATCACGACTTCATCTACCTGACGGGTCTGGAAGGGTTGGAGAGCCTGACTTCGGCACTCCTCCTGTTACCTGCCCAACCAGGTGGGGCTGATGAGGATTGGGTCGTGCTTTTCACCTCCGAAGATCCGGAGCGGATCCAAGCTCTGACCGGTATCGAAGACGTCCGGCCATATGAGGAGTTGGAAGAGAATCTCTCGGTGGCGATGACCGACTACCGAGATTGGCGGGTGACCCAGATCCGCCGCTGGCCCCTTCCAGCCGCCCTATCCAAGAGTTGGGGTCGAGACCACAAGGTCCTCTACCTGAACTATCCCCGCTTCTTCCGTCTGGGCATGCCCGAACCGGAACGCTTGGCCCTCTTCGACCGCATCAGCCGGTTCAGTCCCGAGATGGAGCTCCGGGATGCGGCCGATGTTCTCGACCAGGTAAGGATGCTCCAGGACGCGTGGGCTCTGGCCTGCCTACGCCGGGCGGTGGAAATCACCACTGAAGGAACGTTGGAAGGACTCCGAGCTGTCAGCCCCGGGATGACGGAGTCGGAGGTCATGGAGACCGTGGACTATGTGTACCGGTATAGGGGAGCCACACTTGGCTTCCCGACTTCGGTTGCGCGGCAACCACCGGATGGGCGTCAGCCAGGGCCCCACATTCCGGAAGGGTTCATCCAATATGTGTCACGCTCGGGCGGCGAGTCCTTCACTCTGGACGATCTTGTTCATATCGATACGGGGGCTGCATTCCGACACTTCTCTGCTGACATCCAACGGACGATTCCTGTCCGAGGCACGTTGGATCCAGAGCAGCGGCGGCTGTACGAGATAGCTCTGGATGTTCAGAAGACCGTCATCGAGATGGTCCGCCCCGGGGTGACCTGGTGGGAGCTCCACAACAGGGCAGACCAGATGCTCCGGGACGCCGGGGGCTACGACGAGTTTTGGACCTACGGCATCGGCCATTTCATCGGGATGGAGGTTCACGACGAGGGGGACTACGAAGCGCCCCTCCGGCCGGGGATGGTTCTGGCCATAGAACAGGGGGTGGCTCCCCCCGGCGGGCCTCGAGTGGCATTCGAGGACGATAGTCGAAAGCAGCTTCCGGTCCTTCGTGGGGAAGGGGAGGTAGGGGGCCTACATCCCTAGCCCCCCACCAGCTCCCCCACCTCCGCGGCGATTCGGCGCTCGAGCTGATGGGTGGAACTGCATGGGACGCGTGTGTTGCTGGTCCCCTCCGGATTGTCACCAATGGCTTGAATGGTCGTGTGCAGGGTGCTCAGACCATCCGGTTTTGCTTCCACTTGGGAGAGGATACTCATCTGGATCCGGAAGTGGTCGGCGAAGCCACCGATGCTCCCGCTTCCGCATTCCAGGTAGCGGGAGAGCCGTTGACCTCCGAGCCTCCGAGAAAGGACAAAATTCGGGTTGTTGAGGGATCGAGTCCCCGGATCCGCCCCGGCAATCTCGATTCCCACATCCGCATAGACCTGAACCAGGGCGTCCCAGACTGCGTCGGGGGAAGCGGAAATGCCGACGCTGATTCGGTCAACGCCGGGTTGTACGTTGCTGACCATACCCTCCCCCATGCGGTCACCAATGGAAAACACTTCCGGAGAATCCATGGGTGTTTCCATCCCCGTGGATCCAGTATCCGGAGAGGTTGCGCACCCTGCCAGAAGCAGGGTCAGGGCCGGGATGAATCGCCTCATGAGTGCCTTCCTTTGATCTGGGAAAGGGCGTCAAGTAGGTCCTTAATGAAAGACCCTCCAACCCCCGTTTTTTAAGGAGAGGCCTCCCAGGCGAGGGAGGAAATGGGGGGAGGGTGCGAACCTTTCCCATCCTGATTTCGTATAGATAAGAGCAACGACCATCGCTAGAGGAGGAACCATGACCGAAGAATTCGACTCGGCCGAAGAGCAAGCACCGGAGGAGGAGGTCCAGGGGGGCGGCAACCGGGAGCGGTACAAAGTGGTAGGTGAGAAGCTCCTGTCGAAGGTGAAAGAACTTCTTCAGCAGGGGAACATCCGCCGCATCATCATTAAAAACGATGAGGATAAAACTCTCATCGAAATCCCTCTGACCATTGGCGTGGTCGGTGCGGCCATCTTCCCTGTATGGGCGGCTGTGGGCGCCATTGCCGCGCTGGTGACGGATTGCTCCATAGAGGTCGAACGACACGAGACGGAGCCTGATCAGGACTGACGCCACTCGAGAACGGTTCGACGGCGGCCCTTCAGGGGCGTCAGGCGGGCGGGGGGCTTTGAGCCCTCCGCCCCTTCTTTTTTCCCCCTCGGCACCTTCTGGATACCGAGGGGGGTACCTCCTTCAGATTCC
>JBDHMC010000078.1:0-8208 GCA_039656355.1 Gemmatimonadota bacterium
CACCATCCACAATGATGAGGGGTTTGGGCCCGGCGGCGGTCAGGGTACCTGCAACGTCTTCCTTGAGCCGGAGTCTGACCGCGTTAATTGTATCCCTCCTGATCAAGACTCCAGAGGCGGCACCTTTAGAGCCTTCCTCAATCAGCTTCAACTGATCGGGGGAAACCGAACGGAGGTACTCTACTTCATCACCAGTTTTCCTCACCAGGAAGTAGCCCTCCTCAGCCTTGGCCAGTCCCGTGACGACGGCGGCCTCTTCAAGAACAGGCGTGTCTTCCATTGGTGTGGGTGGGGTCGGCGTTTCACACGCTAGAACCAGAAGTCCTCCGCTTGCCAAGGTGGCCAGGGCTGCGGCCCCGAACCGGTGCTTTCGGACAGTCGAACGAATCATCAACAACCTCCTCTCAAGAAAGGTTTGTCCTCCTTCGGCCAGGGCCGGCGTCAGGGCAGAAAGCCCTCTTGCGCCTGACGCCACTTCCAGAAGAAGGTTTCCGTACGTCTTTGGCGGTATTCCCCGAGCCAGGACCCTTCCGTCACAATCCCCTTCCACGGCCAAGTGAAGACGCCGAGCCATCCACCAAAGGGCCGGGTTCCACGGGGTGATGGCAGACAGGATAAGGCCAAGGGTCAGAAGGGCAGGGTCTCGCGCCTTCTGGTGCTCCTTCTCGTGAAGGAGAATCATCTCCAGCTTTTCTCGACCCAGATCCAAAGCCCAGGGAGGGAGGACGATTCTCGGCCGGATCAGACCGAGGACGGCAGGCCCCAATCCTCCTGACACCAGGACCTCTTCGGCCCCTACCCTCTGCAGTCCCCATCTCCTGGCCGCTCGGCGCAAGCGTAGAGAGGTCCAGAGCACGGCGAGCAGAATCAGTGCGGAGGAGAGGCTCCAGAGAAGACCCAGCGGTTGGTCCAAGGAGGAGGAGAAACCCGACAGGCCCTGGGCTTCAACTGGTCCCATCGACACCATCTCGTAGAGGAGCTCTGAGGGGATTGAGGCTCCCCCGGTCGTTTCGGCGGACGAACCGCCGAAAAAGCGGGTAAAAAGGGGGGCGCCTGTCGCCACGACCATGCCTAGAGCCCAGACCCACCGAGTGGGTCGCCCCAGAGCACGGAGCCCCCGATCCAGGAAGTAGGCTGCGCCAGCCAGGAAGGATCCCAGGACGATTCCGTAGATGATGAGAGCTAGGGTCATGTGTTCCCCTCCTCTTCCATCCCTTCCAGAAGCCTTCGCATTCGGGCCAGCTCCTCCGGGGGGATCTCCTGGTCAGACACCAGTTGGGTGAGAAGAAGTTCCGCTGAGCCCCCGAAGATTTTTTCGAGGATCTTTGAGAGAGCGGTTCTCCCGGCCTCACCCGGCTCCACCAGGGGATAGTACCGGTAGGCCCGACCCTCGGCCTCATGGCGGACAGCTCCCTTTTCCTCGAGGATCTGCAGGATTTTCAGGATCGTCGTATAGGCCACGGAGTCTCCGAGAGCTCGGCGGACCTCTGCTACAGAACCCGACCCACTGCGCCAAAGGACACTCATGATGTCCAACTCCCGACCGGTGAACACAGCCTCTTGCACCAGCATCTCTCCCAACGAAAGAGGGTCTACTACGAACTTCTTCGTAGATGATAGGATAGCGAAGGGATGTTGTCAACGAAGACTTTCGTAGAAAGATTCCCAGGGACCTTTCCCAACAAAAGGGGTTTCATTCCAAAAGCCATGACCGATTCCCACTCTCCGCCACCACCGCCGGACCCGAAGGGGCCTCCAGCTTCGGCCTACGCGGGCTTCCAGCGGGAAGATCTCCTCCGCTACGCTCGGCATTTTGTCCTTCCTCAGGTTGGGCCTGAGGGTCAAAGGGTGTTGGCCGATGCCAGGGTCCTCTTGGTGGGAGTCGGTGGGCTGGGTTCTCCGGTAGCTCTCTATCTGGCCGCCGCCGGAGTCGGTACCCTGGGGGTGGTGGACGCAGATCTCGTGGATCTCTCCAACCTCCAGCGACAGGTTCTCCACGGGATCTCTCATCTGGGCCAATTCAAGGTGGAGTCGGCCCGGGACCGAATTTGGGAACTCAATCCCAACGTGAAGGTGGTACCGCACCAGCTTCGCCTCACCGCCGCCAACGCCCTCGAAATCCTGGAAGGGTACGACCTGGTGGTGGACGGGAGCGACAATTTCCCAACCAGGTACCTCGTGAACGACGCCTGTATCCTTCTGGGGAAGCCCTATGTCTACGGGGCGGTGGACCGCTGGGCGGGTCAGGCTTCGGTGTTCGGCGTCGAAGGAGGTCCCTGTTATCGATGTCTGTTCCGCGATCCTCCACCGCCTGGGCTGGTCCCGAGCTGCGCTGAGGCGGGGGTTTTGGGGGTGCTCCCGGGGATCATGGGGTCCATTCAGGCCGCAGAGGTGATAAAGCTGATCCTGGGTGTGGGTGTGCCTCTGGTGGGGCGCCTCCTGATCTTCGACGCCCTTGATCTCTCCTTCCGCGAAGTCCGCCTTCGCCCGAATCCCCATTGTCCGGTCTGCGGTGAGGAGCCCACCCTCGAGGAGTTGGTGGACTACGATCTCTTCTGCGGTGTGGATCCGGAGGCTTTTCCTTCTTCGCGGACGCCCGTCTCCCAGATGACTCCTCTTGAGCTGAAAGCCAACCTGGGCGACTCCCCTCGGCCTTTTCTACTGGATGTTCGGGAGCCCTATGAGTGGGAGATAGGAAACCTCGCTGGATCGGGTGCACACCTCATTCCCTTCGGTGAGCTGTCAGGGAGGCTCGACGAGTTGCCGAAAGAAGGCCCTCTGGTCGTCTATTGCCATGTCGGTGTCAGGAGCGCTCTGGTGGTTGAGAACCTCATGGCTCAGGGGTTTGAAGAGGTGTTTAACCTCAAGGGGGGCTACCTTGCCTGGGTGAACGAGGTGGACCCCGACCTTCCCCGGTATTGAGATGGCTGGAACGAGTCGATCTCCGATCTCCTTCGTTTGGATGGGGCTTGTTCTGGCCCTCTTCCAGCCGATGGAGTTGGCTGGTCAGGACCGCTGCCCAGAGGCTGGGAATGTGGCCGCCGGTGAAGGGTGGTCAGCCTACGGTGATAGCCGCCTTGCCGATGCCCGAGAGAGTTTTTCCCTGGCGCTGGACCGTTGCCCCTTCCATCTGGGTGCCCGCTCCGGAATGGCCTATGTCGATCTGAGGGAAGGTAGGCCCGAAGAGGCGAAGGTAAGGTTCACAGCAGTCCTAGAGGTCGACCCAGAAAGTGTGGATGCCCTAATCGGACTCGGGATTCTGGCGTGGCGCAGAGGGGATCTAGGGCAGGTGGGCTGGTTTTTTAGCAGGGTGGCGGAACTGGATCCAGGGAATGCAACCGCTGTCGATTACCTCGGTCGAATACCCGCTGGACTTGGGACCGCGCCTGAGCGGCCCCCTTTTGTTCGGCCCGACACCCTCGAATACCCCTCTCGGGCCCATGGAGACCTCTTGGAAGTGCGAGGGCCCGGTGGTTGGGAGACCTTTTATGTGAAGGGGATCAACCTGGGCGCTGCCCTCCCAGGGCGGAACCCGAGTGAGTTCCCTGACTCGAGGGTCTACGCCGAGTGGATCCAGGGGATGGCGGACATGGGGGCGAACGCCATCAGGGTTTATACCATTCATCCTCCCCAATTCTACTCGGCCCTCCGGGAGCACAATCTTCTCCATCCGGATCAGATCCTTCGGCTCCTTCATGGAGTGTGGGCGGAGTTACCCCCGGGAGACGACTATCTGGATCCCATCTGGGAAGAGGAGTTCTACCAGGAGATGCGGCGGGTGGTGGACCTCCTTCACGGGCGAGCCGACATCCCACCCCGACCCGGCCACGCCTCGGGGTTTTACACGGCCGACGTATCTCCATGGGTCCTGGGCTACATCCTGGGCCGAGAGTGGGAGCCCTTTTCGGTACTTGGTTTTGAAGCCCTTCATCCGGAGTTTCGGAGTTGGGAAGGGGACTTCCTCACGGTCCGGGGCGGGAACGCAATGGACGCCTGGGTTGGGAAGGCGGTGGAGGAAACGGTCCGTTATGAGGTTGTCACCTATAACCATCAACACCCCGTCTCCTACACCAATTGGCCCAGTCTCGACCCTCTCGACCACCCGACCGAGACGACGGTAGAGCAGGAGGTCTCCATCCGAACCGGACTGGGCGAGAGGGTTGAGGTGAGACCCAGGGAGTACGACAACGACGGCATTGGCCTTGACGCGACCCTCCTGAAGCCGACGGTGGATTTTCCGGCCGGTGTTTTTGCCACCTTCCACGCCTACCCCTACTACCCGGATTTTATGGTCCTTTCCCCAGATTATGGTGAAGCTTCCTCCTCTCTGGGGCTCTCGGACTACGTCGGATACCTCCGGGATCTGAAGGCGTGGCACCGCGGGATTCCGGTGATCATCGCTGAATACGGTGTCCCCGCGAGTGTGGGTCTGGCCCACCTCCAACCCCAGGGTTGGCATCACGGCGGGCATACCGAGGAAGAGATGGCGGCCATCGACCGTCGCCTCACCCTGGAGATTGCAGAGGCGGGGATGGCCGGAGGGGCCATCTTCGCCTGGATAGATGAGTGGTTCAAAAAGAACTGGATGGTCCTGGAATTCGAACTGCCCCCTGAGCGAAACCGCCTTTGGTTGAACCGTCTGGATGCTGAGCAGCACTACGGGATGGTGGCCATGGAGTCCCCTGCTCCGATTCCGGGGGGGTCCATTGAAGAGCGGTTGGGCGGGTGGCGGCGCTTGCCGGCGTTATACGAGGATGCCGACGGGACCCGGCTTCGGGCAGCAACCGATGCATCTTACCTCTGGCTTCACGTGGAAATGCCGGAACCTCGGGACGCAGGAGAGATTCTTGTGGGTTTCGACCTCTTCGACGCTGCCCGTGGTGACTTCAGGTGGCCCAATGTGGTCGGCCCTGAGCTTCCCGTGGGTTTGGAGTTCGTCCTCCGGGTAACAGGGGACGAGGCACGGCTGTTGGCGGACCCGTCGCAGAACCCCTTTCGGTTTGATCAGGTTGGGTCGGGGGCCCTTCCCCCGCAGACCTCCGTTTGGCCAGGAAACGCCACGGTCCCTGGCGTTTTCAGGGCCCGGGCTGAACAAAGGTTCAACGTTCCCTACGTCACCCTCCGGAACGAAGACGGCCTCTACGATTCGCTTCGGGTCATCACCAATCGCCGGCGTTTCGCTCGAGACTCAACGGAGACCTTGGGAATGGGGTATGACCGAGGAATCCTCCGTGAAGGGGAGCTTCCCGACGGGCAGTGGGCTTGGAGTTCCGATGGGCGAGCCCTCGAGGTCAGAATCCCCTGGATGCTCTTGAATTTCACCGATCCGAGCCAACGTCGGCTCCTGCAAGGACCGGGCGAGGGGTCTGGACAGCCCCAGGAGGACCCGGGGCAGGAACTCCCGACCCAGGTAGTGGAGGGGATCGGGCTGGTCATGGGAAGGCTGACCGCGGATGGGGAGTGGCGTAGTTGGCCTCAATCTGGGGCGGCATCCGACGTTGCTCGTTTTACTTGGCCCACCTGGGAGGAGCCGGCATGGCGGGCCAGGACACGTCCCGTATTTTACGTACTCGGAGAGACCTTCCGCGAGTTGGAGGGTTGGGACCCTACGGGAGTCAGGGAAGGATCGTTTCCTTGGTCGAGTGAGAAACCCGAGGAGGAACCTACAGAAGAGGAGAGCCCGTCTCCGCAGGTGTCTTTGGGCGACCCCGACCCGGAAGGAGCCAATGAGGCCTGGAACCTAGGGGACACGGAGGGGGCTGCCCGTCTTTACCGGGAGATCATCGCCGCCGACCCCGCCAACACTCGGGCGCTCCACAGGCTGGCCTTAGTCTCTGCCTGGGAAGACCAACATGCTCAAGCCCTCTCCTTTTTCGATCAGTTGCTCGTTCTGGAACCCGGGAACGTGGAGGCTGGCGTGGACCGGGCGCGGGTCCTGGCCTGGCAGGGAGACATCGACGAGGCCTTGGGGGCGCTGGATCGGATCCTGGAAGTCCATCCCGATCACTCCCAGGCCCTGGAAGCCAAAGCTCAGTTCCAAGCTTGGGCCGGTGAGTATTCGGCTGCCCTTTCCTCTTACGACCGCCTGGTGGGGATTTCTCAAGACCCCACCGGCATCCTTCTCGAGCAGGCTCGGATCCTGGGATGGGCCTCCAGGCTTAGAGAATCCCAATCGGTTTACGACAGCATTCTGGCGGTGAGCCCGCAGAATCTGGAGGCTCGTCTAGGGCAGGCACGGTTACTCACCTTTTCCGACCGGACGGATGAGGCCGTGGGTCGATACGAGACCATCCTGGGGGATCATCCTGACAACCTGGAAGCAAGACGTGGCCTGGCCCGAACCCTGACTTGGGGGGGATACCTGCCGAAGGGGGAGGAGGCTTGGCGGTCATCAATGGCCGTTTCTCCTGAAGACCTGGTTTCCAGAGTGGGTTTGGCCCAGAACCTCCGGTGGCAGGGTAGGAATGCAGCTGCCCTCGAGGTCCTGGAGGGGGCGGACTCGATCCAAAAGGAGAATCCGGATTTCCTGGAGCAACTCCAATGGATCCGATCCACCCTTGCTCCCAGGTCGGGAGTCTCCTTCATCAGAGAGGTGGACTCGGACGAGAACTCCATGACCACCGCGCAGGTGACGGGTGGATGGAACGCCATTCCCCATCTAGCTGTCCGGGCGGAGGCCTATACTCGCTCCCTGAGACAAACGGCTATTGATCTTACCCGGAGCTCTTGGGGGGTGAACCTTCATGCCTCCTACCAGTTGGAGCCGGGTTGGCTGTTCAGCGCCGGAGCCGGAGGAACGCGAACCGATGGGTCTGGGATGGCCTCTTTTGCCTCTCTGAACGCTGATGTGACCTCTCCTGGACGCTACCCGGTCGGCGGGGGGATCAGGTTGAGTCGGTATCCCCTGGACGCCACGGCGCAGCTCGTGGAGCAGGGGGTACGAGTCGGGCTGGCGGACGTATCGGGCCGGTGGACACCTGCCCCCGGCTGGCAGATCACGGGATCGACAGGTGTTGGAACGTTCACCGGAGCAGAAACGAACCAGCGTGTCCACGTGAACGCACGGGTCGATCGAAGGCTGAGGGGTGGATGGATGGTGGGATTGAGCCACCGGTACTTCGGTTTTGAAAAGGACCTGAACGAAGCCTACTTCGATCCTGACTTCTTTGGCCTGACCGAGGTAGCGGGCCGGTGGTTATGGGAGCCGGGCCGGTGGGGCCTCCTCCTGGAGGCGGCGCCTGGGCTTCAGAAGATCCGGTCGGATGGAGATCTGGCGGGGGCCCTCCGGGCCTCCGCTCGCCTCACGTACCGGCTGGCGCCCGGGAGGGAGGTTTCCTTATCCGGAGGGTATTCTTCCGCCGGGCTCCAGAGCTTCAGCACCGGGGATTCCGACTATCGGTATCGGGCCTTCATCCTCGGTGGCAGCTGGGTGTTCTGAACCGCCCGTGAGGCTCTACGCGGCGTGTCCCACTTGCGCTGAGGCTCCCTAGTATCCCGCCAGATCCAGGATTCCGTTAAGGACGTCGGCCGTCTGTGGCAGGATGGTATTCTCCAACTGGGGTGCGTAGGCCACCCAGGTATCCAAGGATGCGACCCTTCTCACCGGCCCGTCCAGCCAGGGGAAGAGCTCGTCGGCGATGCGCGCCGCGATCTCGGACCCCACACCCCAGGAGAGTGAATCCTCGTGGGCGATCAGGACCTTGTTGGTCTTCTTCACAGAGGCGGCGATGGTGTTCATGTCGAAGGGGGAGAGGGTCCGGAGGTCGATGACTTCGGTCTCGATCCCATGGGCCTCAGACGCGAGCTTGGCCGCGTCCAATGATCGCTTCACCAATGCCCCAACCGTTACCACGGTCAGATCGGAGCCTTCCCTGACCACTTTGGCCTTCCCAAAGGGAATCATGAAGTCGGGTCCTGGATTCCTGCCTTTGTTGTAAACCTGTCGGTAGAGATGTTTGTGTTCGAGGAAGATGACCGGATCCTGGCACCGAATGGCTGTCCTCAAGAGACCGTTGGCATCCTCTGCCGTAGACGGGAGAATGACACGGAGGCCAGGCGTGTGGGTGAATAGGGTCTCACCAGTCTGGGAGTGGTACGGGCCGCCGCCCTTCAGGTACCCGCCGTAGGTAACCCGGACCACCACTGGAGCGGAGAAGGTTCCGTTGGACCGGTACCGAATCATGGCCAGCTCGTCTCGAAGCTGCATGA
>JBDHMC010000079.1:0-8171 GCA_039656355.1 Gemmatimonadota bacterium
CAGTGCCCATCCATGAACGCTACTCAATTGGCTGCGTTCACGTCAAAGAAGGCGTGCAGAGGAGATTGGCGTCAGAGCTTCCGCAGAACCGGCCGAGTAAGACATGTGGGCCCACCCTCACCGGGAGCGCTGATCTCCTCCCCACGAAAAGCATGAACCTCTACGCCAGCGCCTTCTAGCCGGCTTCGAGTCTCAGGGTTTCCTCCCAGCATCACACATACACGCGGTGCCACGGTGAGGACGTTACATGCCATGGTGTCGAACTCTCCCTTGGGTACCTCCACCAGGGAGATGTCCCGAGAGAGGAGGAACTCCCGGAAGGGGATTGGCAGAAGGGGAGAGTAAACGAGAGCGAGGTCCACATCGATTGGGCTGATGATGGACATGAGGTGGAATACATCAGACGGGCCTTTCCAGTGGGGGAGGGGCACGACAACCACATCTTCCGCACGGTCACCGAGGAGTTGAGTGAGTTGACGGATCCCCTCATCGTTTGTCCGGTATCCTCGCCCTACTACCACAGTTTTATGGTCCAGCCATATCAAATCGCCGCCCTCCAAGCGGCCGTCCCCCGTGATCCTTCCCAGGACCGGAACGCCCCTATGAAGGAGGGTTTCCTCCTGAGCTTTCGGTTCAGAGCCCCGGGCCCGTTTTCCCATGTTGCAGAGGATCATGCCGCCGTCGGTGAGGATTGAGGCGTCTCGGACGTACATGGAGTCCATGCCCGTGTCCGGATGGGGCGGGAAGAGCTCGACCTCGGCACCGAGAGTCTCCAGGAGGTCGATAAAGGCGTCGTGTTCGTCCGCGGCCCGGGAAATGTCCGGTTTCCGGTGGTAACCCAACTCACTCCACTGGGTTCTGAGGAGGTCTTCCGGGGGGAATGCCGCCTTGGTGTGCTTCAGAAAGACACGTTCCAGGAGCCCCACCTCGGTCTGCCCACCAATCATCTGAATCCTGTTATCCACGAACCCTGACCTTTCGAGCTTGCCAAAAGTAGATGGGAAGACCGGCCAACATGAGAACAACCCCCCAGAACACGGTGCCCCAGCCTGTGCCGGAGATGGCCCAGAGGGAGTAAAGAAGGGCGATGACGGCGATCACCGAGGCTCCTGCGAGTCTTTCTCCCCTGAATTTCTCCCGTTCCCTCACGAAGATGACCAACTCAGCCACCGCAGAGAATACATAAGGGATGAGGGTACTTAACGTGGCCAAGAGGATGATGAAGGTGAACTGTTCCACCAGACTCGCCGTGAAATTCAGAGCCATGAGGCCTGTGACCAGAAGGCTTGAGATGACAATACCCGCAACCGGCGTGCCGCGCCGGGACATTTTCCCAAACACCGATGGGAAGAGGCCGTCTCGGGCTGCCGCCATTGGCCATTGACCCTGCAAAAGCACCCACCCATTCAAGGCTCCGAAGGCCGAGATGGCGGCCCCAGCGGCGATCAGAAAGCCTGCCCATGACCCCCAAACGGCGCGACCCGCATCGGCGAAGGGCGCCGTGGAGGTGGCGAGGTCGGTGGCCGGGAGAATCCCCATTACCCCCACCGTGGCGAGGAGGTAGATCGCCGCAGCCACGAGCGTCCCTATGATGGTGGCCCTGGGAATGGTCCGACTCGGGTCTTTCACCGAATCGGCGGGGATCGTGGCGGACTCCAGTCCCAAGAATGCCCAGAGGGTGAGGGTCGCCGTGGCTGTCACGGCATTGAAGGGGGTTTCTCCGCTGGGGTTGAAGGGTCGGAAGTGCCCGGGGTCCAAGTAAAAGAGGCCGATGGTTCCAATGGCGATGAGGGGGAGGAGTTTGAGGATCGTCGTAACCACTTGCACGATCCCGGCCTCTCTCACCCCAAGGCAACTGACTCCAGTCAAAAGCCAGATAGCGGCGAGTGCGGCCCCCGCGCCCAGGGCGGGGTTTTCAGCCAAAACAGGAAAGAACACCGCCATGTAGCCGACGAAAGCCACGGAGATAGCTGCATTCCCCGACCAGATGCTGATCCAATACCCCCAGGCCACCAGGAACCCAGGGAGGTTTCCCAAGCCCCTGCGGGTATAGGCGTAAGGCCCACCCGCAGCTGGCATCATCCTACCAAGCCTCGCCAACATCAAAGCAACTGTGATGGCCCCAGCGGCGGTGAAGAGCCATCCCAGAATGCTAATGCCGCCGAATGGGGCCAGAGATGCCGGGAGGAGGAACACGCCGGAACCGACCATGTTTCCCACTACCAAGGCGACGGCGATCCAGAGTCCTATTTTTCGAGTGTCGCTCCCCGGGCCGGGTTCGTTTTTGGCCATATATCTTTCCCCTCCCTCAAGGCGGTACACTCCGTGCCCCCCGAGATGAAGTCAAGAAGTGCTCGAAGGGCGTCGTGAATTGGAGTCCCGGAAACCATTCTCTTATGCCACCCTCCTGGTTGGGTAACGCTCCTGGACCACCGACAGGAAATCGGCCATTACCCCCGATGCTGTGACTTCTCTCCCGGCCCCCGGACCGGCCTGTTTTCCGTCGAACCGGGCCACGTAGGAGAGTGGATTCCAGTCAGCATTCGATTCGCACTCTCACAGTCTTGGGAGGTCTCTTAGGACCTCGAGAGCAAGGTGAACCCTTCCAAAGGGAGCGTTGACCTGGATTCCCTGGAGGTCACCCCCCAAAGCCTCCCACGTCTCCCGTGCGATAGCGATTCCTTCATGGATCGAATGGTCGCCTCCTCTCTCCGACGCCTTCCTCATGCGAGCGAGGATCGCATCGGGCACCTGGATCCCAGGGACCTCGTTTGCCAAAAACTCGGCGTTCCTCAACGACACCAGGGGCCAGATTCCGGCCACCAAGGGAATCCGGAGATCCCTTCTCTCCAGCTCTTCGAGGAAGACTTCCATCTGTGCCACGTCGAATACGGGCTGGGTGATGGCGAACTCGGCGCCGGCGTCAATTTTCCAATAAAAACGCTGAAGCTCCCTTTCAAGGTCTGCGGCTCCCGGATTCACTCCCACCCCTTTCAAGAAGGCGGTAGGAGCGCCGATGGAGTTTCCCCCCGGATCCAGCCCGCGATTGAGAAAGCTCACCAGATTGGTGAGGCCTACCGAGTCCACATCGAAGACTCCGGTGGAATCGGGGTAGGGCCCCATGCTGGGGGGGTCCCCGGTAATGAGAAGGAGGTTTCGGAGACCGATAGCGTGGGCCCCCAGGAGGTCGGACAACATCCCCAGAAGGTTCCGATCTCGACACGTGTAGTGCACCAGGGCCTCCAGCCCGGTACGCTCCTGAATCAGAAGGGAAGTGGAAAGGGCGCTCATCTTCGCCTGGGCCCGAGGCCCATCGGGCACATTAACCGCATCTACCCCGGCCTCTTTCAAGAGTGCGACCTGGGCCAGCATCTCCGTGGGGTCGCCCCCTTTGGGTGGCACGATCTCCACGGTGACAAATCGCTCCCCCCGGGCCAACTTTCCTCCCAGCCGAGACCGTTCGGCCAGGGGAACTTCCTTCACGAGAGACTCCGGCTGGCCGGCTTTTTCCGCCTTCACCACCACCGTCGGAAGGGGATGGATAGCTCGGATGGAGACGGCCATCCGTCGGATATGCTCGGGTCCCGTTCCGCAGCATCCTCCAACGAAGCGGGCGCCCGCCTGAACAAGGCGTCGGGAGAAATCCCCCATGTATTCCGGAGAGGCTACGTAGATCTTCCGCCCCTCCACCTCCTTAGGCAGCCCGCTATTGGGTTGGGCAGAAAGGGGAAGGGATGTGAGGGGTCGGATTCGCTCGATCCCCTGAAGCATGGCGTGAGGTCCGACACTGCAGTTCAGGCCCAGCACGTCGATTCCCTCCGCCTCCAGGCGGGGAATGAAATGTTCCGGGTCCGTACCGAAGCCCGTGTGCAGATCGTGACCCACCGTCATCTGGGCCACTACGGGAAGATCTCCAGCCTCTTTCACCCCTCGGATGGCTTCCACCAGCTCGTCGGTGAAACCAAAGGTCTCCAGGACGAAAAGGTCCACGCCTCCTTCGAAGAGGGCCTCGGCTTGTTCCCGGAAGTAACCCCGAGCCTCCTCTCGAGCTGTGGGTCCGAAGGGCTCGATCCTTACCCCCAAAGGTCCCAGGGCTCCGGCGACCAGGGCCTGGTCTCCGGCGACTCTTCGGGCTACCACGGCAGCCGCTCGGTTGATCTCGCCGACACGGTCTTGGAATCCAAAGGGTGACAGCTTTGTTCGGCTGGCCCCGTAGGTGTTGGTCTCCAGGATTTCGGCTCCTGCATCCAGGAAGAGCTCGTGAACCTTCGACACCAACTCCGGCCTGGAGAGATTCAGCTCGTCGAAGCATCGGGTCACGGATACGCCCCGATAGTGAAGTTCGGTTCCGAATCCACCATCGAAGAGATGCGGGCGGTCATCGGCCAGGAGGGCCCTGAACCGTTCCGGGCGGGGCGAGAAGACGTCAGACACTGAAGTACCTGGCTTCTGGGTGGTGAACGACCAGGGCGGCCGTCGAGAGTTCAGGGACCAGGGCCCCAGCCTCCGTCAAATCCATGTCCAGTCGCTCCCGCGCGGAAAGAAGCGTGAACACGGTTTGGTGCTGGAGTGGGTCGGGGCATGCGCCGTATCCCCAGGAATATCGGAGCCCTCTTTCCGGATCGATTCCGAGTTCGTGTCGAATCTGCCGGTGGAGAAACTCCGCTCCGGCCTCAGCCAACCGAACTCCAAACCCGTGGAGGTAGTACGCGTCGGAGTATGTCCCCTCCGAGAGGGACGCGGCCGCCTCTTCCAGGAGTCGGCTTCTTACGGTGACGATCTGGAGGGCAACCGTATCTCTTGGGGTATCGGAACCGGAATCGGTGAAGGCGGGGTCGGTCTGAGAACTCAGTGGCTGAAAGAAGTCGGACAAGCAGAGTCCGTCCCGGTTATGCTGTCGTGGGAAGGGGAATCGCCCAACCTCTCGCCGGGGGTCCTTGGGGTCGAAGAGAAGAAGGTCCTCTCCTTGGGAGGCGGCCGGGAAGTAGCCGTAGGCGCCTCGCACCTTGAACCACCCTGCTGCCAAGGCCTCTTGCTGAAAGCGTCGTAGCCGGGGCTCGAACTCCCCTGACACCAGTTTTTCGTAGGCCTCACCCTTGGCGTTCTTGGCTCCCCAATGGAGCCTGTAGAGGGTGTTCCTGTTGATCAGGGGGTAGATCTCCTGGAGTGAGAGACTGTCCAGGACCCTTTCCCCCCAAAAGGGTGGCTCAGGGATTTCAACCTCCCTGGAAGGAGGCGGGCGTTGCTCTGTGGGTCTTCGTTGGGATGCTTCTGCCACCAAGACTTCCCGGCGGGCATTGCTCTCTTGGACACCCTTGGCCCAGTCCGCCAGAAGTACGCCACGACTCTCCCGGTCCCCGAGAGCATCCATGACCTCCAAGCCATCGAAAGCATCCTTGCAGTAGAAGACCCCGTGGGGATAGAGGTCACCACCTATTTCGGCCGCTTTCCGCACGAAGGAGGGATTGATGGCGGCTCCCCCAAGGAGAACCGGGATGTCCAACCCGGAGCGGCTCAGCTCCTGAACGCAGAGCGGCATCTGTTTCGAGGTGGACACCAGTAGAGCTGACAGCCCGATGGCGTCGGCCTTCAGTTCTTGAGCTTTTTCGATGATGGTTTTGACCGGAACCTGCTTCCCGAGGTTGTGCACGGTGTAGCCGTTGTTTTCCAGGATCGTGTGGACCAGGTTTTTCCCGATGTCGTGCACATCCCCGAGCACCGTTGCCAGGATCACCGTTCCCTTGCTCTGCCCTCCCACTCGCTCTAGAGAATCTTCCAGATGCCTCACGGCCAGTTTCATGACCTCTGCGGATTGGAGAACGAAGGGAAGGATCAGGTCCCCCGCCCCGAACCGGTCACCCACTTCTCTCATGGCGGGTAGAAGAACCTCGTTCAGGGTCTTCACCGCGCCATCGTGTCCGCCTCCGTGACCTCGAATGGCTTCATCCACCAGAGTCTCGATCCCGTCCCTCTTTCGGTGCAGGATCATCCAATGAATGGCTTCGACAGCGCTCATGGACTCCCGGGGATCGACGGAAAGAGCGAGGTCGGGGGCCTGGCCCTCGAATAAGGTGATGAAGCGGGAGAGGGCATCTGGGCGGCGGTGGAAGACAAGATCCTCAGCCAGTTTCCCGGCCTCCTCTTCGATCTCATGGAAGGGTGTGAGGTGGGCTGGGTTCAGGATGGCCATATCCAACCCGGCCTCCACAGCATGGTGGAGGAACACGGAATTGAGCACGGGCCGGGCCTGAGGCTGAAGTCCGAAAGAGACGTTGGACACCCCCAGGGAAGTGAGGGCGCCGGGGATCTCTGCTTTGATCCGCCGAATCCCCTCCAAGGTCTCTAAGGCAGACCGTTGGTACTCCTCTTCACCTGTAGCCAGGGTGAAGGTCAGTGCGTCGAATATCAGATCGGAGTTGTCCAGGCCGTACTCGTCTACACAGATGCTCCTGATCCTCTCCGCCACCGCAACCTTCCGGTCCGCCGTCTTGGCCATGCCCGACTCGTCGATTGTCAGAGCGACCACCGCGGCACCGTGCTCCACGACCTCGGGAAGTAGTCGGTCCAGTTTCTCCCTGCCACCCTCGAGGTGGACGGAGTTCAGAATGGCCCGTCCCGGGATCTGTCGGAGAGCCTCCGAAGCGACCTCCACCTCGGTGGTGTCCACCATGAGGGGAGCCTCTGCGCCCTGCGAAAGGAGCTTCACAAGGGTCCTCATCTGGTGTGTCTCGTCGGATCGTTCCGTCACGGCGACACAGACGTCCAGGACGTGAGCTCCCCCCTCCACCTGCTCTCGAGCCACCTGAAGAATGCCCTCATAGTCGTCGGCCAGGAGGAGTTCCTTGACCCGCCGCGAGCCCTGGGCATTCACTCGCTCACCGATGAGAGTCGGCGCAGGAGTCTGGCGTAACTCCACGGCCTGAACGGCGCTGGATACCCTGGGGAGCCGAGCTCCGGCGGGGCGGAAGCCCCTGCAAACCCCGTCCAGCCCCTCCACCACGGCTTTCATATGATCCGGAGTGGTGCCGCAACACCCCCCAACCGCCGCTACCCCCATCTCCATCACGAACTCTCGATGCGCCAGTGCCAACTGGTCCGGGGTCAGGGGATAGATGGCTTCCCCACCGAGGTTATGGGGAATCCCGGCATTTGGGATGACGCTGATGGGAGTGCGGCTGTGCTCTGATAGGAAGCGTATGGGGCCTCTCATATGATCGGGTCCGGTGGAGCAGTTGAGCCCCAGCACGTCAACCTTCAAGGCCTCTAGCGTCACCATGGCCGATGGCATGTCCGTGCCCAAGAGCATCCGGCCTGAGGTGTCCAGCGTCACCTGGACCTGGAGGGGGGCCTCTCGCCCCGATCCGGCCATGGCCCGTCTAGCCCCAGTGATAGCGGCCTTCACCTCGAGGATGTCCTGGCCGGTTTCGATCAGGAGGAGGTCCACTCCCCCGGAGAGGAGGGCGGTCGCCTGCTCCTCGTAGCCTTCGACCAAAACCTCGTACGTGATCCGCCCCAGCTCCGGGTCAGAGCTGCTGGGGAGGAATCCGGACGGGCCCACAGTTCCGGCCACGAACCTCGGGTGATGGGCGGTGGAGAAGCTCTTGGCTACGGCTTTGGCTAGTTGTGCCGCAGCCCGGTTGAGCTCCGATACCGTTTCATGAAGGCCGTATTCCCTGAGAGCGAATCGGTTTGCTCGGAAGGTGTTGGTCTCCAAAACGTCGCACCCGACCTCCAGAAAGGACGCGTGGATTCCCCGGATCAGCTCCGGGCTGGAGAGGGCCAGATGGTCGTTACACCCTTCCAGCCCTTCTCCGCCAAAATCCTTAGCGGAGGGAGAGCTGGATTGGATGCTTGTCCCCATGGCCCCGTCGAAAACGACGGTCCGGGTTTCGAGCAACTCCAGGTATGAGGGTGCCGACATCGTATCGCCTCTCTTTTTACGTCCTGCAGAACTCCTGCAGGCCCAAACGAAAAAAACCCCGCGGAAGGATCTCCGTGCGGGGTTCGGGTATCGGGAACTCTCCCTGGGGAAAGGACCCATCCACTGTAAGCTCCCAGCACTTTAGTCCTTTGGTTCGACCTTGCCGATGAGAAATCGACCCGGTCCGGCGGTGGCAAGCGGCCACAAATCCTTCCGCCGTTCAGTCGATGGCCTCTGAAAGAAGGCCTCC
>JBDHMC010000080.1:0-10093 GCA_039656355.1 Gemmatimonadota bacterium
CTTGCTGAGCAGGTCGCCGACCTCCTTGGTTCGGAGGTTGAAGACCTCGCCGTTGAAGTGTCCGAGGTCTTGGAAGGGGGGGGGAAGCTATTCTTCTGTGGGAACGGGGGATCGGCGGCTGACGCTCAACATCTAGCAGCCGAGTACGTCGTCAGGTTCCACAAAGAGAGGAAACCTCTCCCTGTTCTCGCCTTGACCACCGATACTTCCGTGTGGACCGCCGGTGCCAACGACTTTGGGTTTGAGAACGTCTTCTCCCGGCAGATAGAAGCGCTGGGGACCCGTGGGGATCTTCTTTTCCTCCATTCCACCAGTGGGGAATCGGAGAACCTCATTCAGGCGGTGATGGCCGCCCAATCCATGGGGATCAAAACGGTGGCCTTCCTGGCGAAAGGAGGAGGCCGTCTGAGTTCCCTCGTGGACAGGGCCCTCGTGATTCCAACCCATTCCACGCCGCGAGCCCAAGAGATCCACCTTACCCTCGGGCATATCATCTGTGGGCTGGTGGAGGATCGGTTGGTGGGAGGGAACCCATGAAAAACTTACTCGATCTTCAGGGGAAGACCGCCGTCGTAACGGGTGGTTCCAGGGGCGTGGGAAAGGCGACGGCCCTCCTTCTGGCCCAGGCTGGGGCATCCGTAGGAATTGGGTATCGAAGCCGAGTTGGAGAAGCCGAAGAGACCGTAGAAGCTCTGAAGGGTATGGGCGTGCACGCCTGGGCGGAAGCTGGGGATCTGGGTGATTCTCGCGATGCAGAGCGGCTATTTGAGAGGGCCGACAGGGAGTTCGCCGGTTTGGACTTCTTCATTGGAAACGCCGGCATCTGGCCTCCGGACGATATCCCCATTTCCGAAATGACTAATGCGCATTGGCGCAGAACCATCCAGGCCAACCTCGATTCCGTCTTTTTCACGACGCGGGAGGCTGCCAAGAGGGTCAGGGACGACGGTCGCATCGTTTTGGTGGGCTCTACCGCGGGGCAGCGGGGTGAGGCCTTCCATGTGGACTATGCTGCGAGCAAGGGCGCCATCATCTCCATGGTGAAGGGCCTTTGCGTGGAACTTGGGCCCAGGGGTGTCACCGTGAATTGCGTGGCTCCAGGGTGGATCGACACGGAAATGGCTGAACCTGCTTTCGGCGGTGGCGAAAAAGAGGCCATCGCCCAGTCTATCCCAATTGGGAGAATCCCTCCTCCCGAAGACATCGCGGGTCCCATCGTCTTTCTTTGCTCCGACCTGGCCCGCCATATCACGGGGGAAACCCTGAATGTCAACGGTGGCGCCGTCCTGGCGGGGTGATGGACCGAAATCCGCAAGTACCCGGGTACGTTCGGTGGGTCACAAGGACCCTTGAAGAGGCGGGTTACGAGACCTGGGCTGTAGGCGGTGCCATTCGAAATACCCTCCTGGGCCTCCCTGCGGGGGACTGGGATATGGCGACGAGGGCCCCGCCCCAGGTCGTACAGCAACTGTTCCCGCGCACTGTGCCGGTGGGGATCGAGCACGGGACCGTAGGTGTCCTCACACGGGACGGAGTCCTCTTGGAGGTTACGACTTTCCGAAGGGATGTAGAGACCTCCGGACGCCATGCGGTTGTGGAGTTCGCCGATACCCTTAGAGAGGACCTCGCTCGAAGGGATTTCACCGTCAACGCGGTGGCATGGCATGCGATCCGTGAGGAGTTTCAGGACCCGTTCGGTGGGCGTGAGGACCTGGAGGCCAGGCTCCTGCAGACGGTCGGGAGTCCCGACGAGCGGTTTTCCGAAGATTATCTTCGCGTGCTCCGAGCCCTTCGGTTCTCAGGTCGGTTCAGTCTTCGAATCGATGGTGAAACCTGGAAATCTCTTTGTAGCTCCACCGACCGGCTGAGTATTCTCTCCCCGGAGCGAATCCGGGAAGAACTACCCTGATCTCTCGGCGGTGGAGGGGTGCTTCCGACCGGAAGGGGAGGGGGACCTCTGGGCCCATTGCCTCCAGCTCACCGATCTCTTGTCCTCCAGCCGGCCGGTGCTCCGGCTTACCGCGCTCCTCCATGGTTTGGGGGTTCCGGGTGGAGACCTGGCTCAGGCAGAAGATGTTCACCTCAGAGGTCGTGACCGGGCAGCCGCGCTAATGATCCGGTACCGGTATTCGAACGCCGACATCAGAGACGTTTCGGATCTGATGGGGATTGGCCTTGAAGCTCCACTGGGCCTTTTGGACCCACCGGGACTTCGTCGCTGGCTCCACAGAGCCAATCCTGAGCGGCTGCGGAGCTTCGGGCGAATCTGGCTGGCCAAGGCCAGGCTGGATCGATCTCATCAGGGCCATGACCCAGCCTCTGTGTTGGACCTCCTCCTCCGCCTACGGGGAGAACTGCTGGCCCACCCCCCTCTTCGAGTGGAAGACTTGGCTGTGAACGGTAGGGACCTCATCGCCATGGGACTCAAACCCAGCCCCCGGTTCGGGGAAATCTTGGATCACATAATGGCCCAGGTGCTGGAGGATCCGACCCTCAACACCCGAGAGCGGTTGTTGGATCTCGTGGCATCGGCGGAGCACGGATTGGAGGAGGGCACGTGAGCCCTGGTTCCGGAGGCGATCTGGGGCTCTTCTCGCCAGGGACGAGTGGGGGACCGGAGAAGCCCGGAGACGTAGAGGGGGCCTCCCAGGACCCTCCAACCGGAGAAGCCCCCCTGGCGGCGAGGATGCGGCCCCAGACCGTGGAAGAATTCAGAGGGCAGGAACACCTCTTGGGCCCCGGGCGAGTACTCCGGACCATGCTGGACCGGGGCGAGGTGGGGAGTATGATATTCTGGGGTCCGCCGGGATCTGGGAAGACGACCCTTGCTCGCCTCCTGGCCGAGGGGACCCAAGCTAGGTTCGAGTCTTTCTCCGCCGTGACCGAAGGTGTGGGCCGGGTTCGGGAGATCATCGCTCAGGCCCGGGAACGGCAGAAGGCGACGGGTCGAAAGACCATTCTCTTCTGTGACGAGATCCATCGTTTCAACAAGGCCCAACAAGACGCGTTCCTTCCTCATGTAGAAGACGGAACCATCGTCCTCATGGGGGCCACGACAGAGAACCCTTCCTTCGAGGTGGTTCGCCCCCTTCTTTCCAGGGCTCCGGTCTTTGTTCTGGAGCCCCTCCCCGAAGAAGAGTTGGTGGCCATCCTTCGCCTGACCGTTCAGGACGTGGAAAGGGGATTGGGTTCGATGACTCTCGCATGGGATGATGAAGTTCTTGGCTTCCTGGCCCGAGAGTCTGATGGAGATGCAAGAAGAGCTCTTGGGATCCTGGAGGGAGCCGCCAACCTCGCAGGTCAGGGTGGGACGCTGACTCCGGGGTTGGTGAAGGAGGCAGCCCAACTCCGTTTCGCCCATTACGACAAATCCGGTGAAGAGCACTTCAACGTCATCTCCGCCCTTCACAAGGCCGTTCGAGGGAGCGACCCGGACGGGTCGCTCTATTGGCTGGCCCGCATGCTCGAGGGGGGAGAGGATCCTCTCTACATCGCACGCCGGCTGATACGGATGGCGATGGAGGATATTGGGCTTTCCGACCCCTCCGCTCTTCAGGTCGCTGTTTCGGCAAAGGATGCGTACCATTTCCTGGGTTCCCCGGAGGGGGAGCTGGCCCTGGCCGAAGCGGCCGTCTACCTGGCGACCGCCCCAAAGTCGAACCGGGTCTACAAGGGGTGGAAGCAGGCTCGACGAGCCGCCCAGGAGACGCGAAGCTCAGCCGTGCCCCTCCATATCCGGAATGCTCCCACAGACCTGATGAAGGGGTTGGGTTATGGCGCCGGTTACCGGTACGATCACGACGAAGCGGATGGGGTGGCCCCCCAGAGTTATCTCCCGGAAGACCTAGAGGGATCATCTTTTTACACGCCTAGCTCCTTCGGCCACGAGGCCGCTATCCGGAAACGGTTGGATTGGTGGGCAAAAAAGCGGGCTGAGGCGGCGGGGAGCACCGAAGGAAAGGACGAGTCCTCGGGTTCAGGATCCGCCGGTGGCGCCCATGGGTAGACAAGGGAGCCGGCTGCTTCAGTCGTTTGCCCTGGCCATCGCTCTGGTTCTGGGGGGTGGTTGCGCCGCCCTTTTCTCCCCCCCTTCTGTGGAGATCGTCGGAGTTGAGGTGGTTTCCCTTGGCCTGACCTCCGGCACAGCCGCCGTCACCCTGGACCTGGCAAACGAAAGCTCCGGGAGGATTGACATCCTCGGCTTCCGCTATGAGTTGGAGGTCCAGGACTCGGAGGGTGATGAGGGGTGGAGGAGGTTGGCAGGGGGGTTCCATTCAGAGAGGATCATCCTCACGAAGGACCAGGTTCAGAGGGTTACGCTTCCGGTTCCATTTGAGTACAGGGCTTTGGGCGTAGCACTTCGGAGTTATTTGGTTCAGGGGGAGGTGCCCTACCGCCTTCAGGGTGAAGTGTCCGTGAAGGGTTTCGGAATGGGGTTGGATGTTCCATTTCATAGTGAAGGAGTCCTGAAGCCGTAGGCCTATTGAGTACGGCCGAACAGCCACCGTCGCCCCAGCTGGGTGCGAATCGAGAACTCAACGATGGGGGACTATCCCAATTCCCACACAATTGATTGAAAACCGAACCCCCATCGACCGTGCCATCCTAGTTGGAGCACCAACCAAGGATGTGAGTCAGCGGGTTTCAGAGGAACACCTGGAGGAGTTGGCCAGGCTTACTCATACCGCCGGTGGGGAAGTCGCCTCGACTCTGCGCCAGCGGATCGATCGTCCGACCCCCCGGTTCTACATCGGCGAGGGGAAAGCCCAGGAACTCAAGAGTCTTCTGGAGGCATCTGAAGCCAATCTGGTCATCTTTGATGAGGAACTCTCCCCCGCCCAGGGCAAAAACCTGGAAGACCTCCTGGGAGTCAGGGTCCTGGATCGTCCGGAGTTGATCCTCGATATCTTTGCCACCAGAGCCCGGAGTCGCGAAGCGAAGCTCCAGGTTGAACTGGCGCAGCTCGAGTATCTCCTTCCAAGACTCCGCCGGATGTGGAGCCACCTTTCTCGAATTCGGGGCGGGATCGGGTTGAGAGGTCCCGGGGAAACCCAGCTGGAAACCGACCGTCGTCTCATCGGCACCCGGATCTCGGACCTTAAGGTGAAACTCGGGGACGTGGCCAAAGCCCGTGCCGTACAAAGGCAGGCCAGAGCAGGGGAATTCCGGGCCGCCTTGGTGGGGTATACCAATGCGGGAAAATCCTCACTCCTGAAGGCCCTTTCCGGTGCCGATCTCTTTGTGGAAGACCGCCTGTTTGCGACCCTGGATTCGGCCACCCGGATGGTGGATCTGGGCTCCAGGCACCAGGCTCTGGTCACCGACACGGTTGGGTTCATTCGGAAACTGCCCCACCACCTCATAGCGTCCTTTCGGTCGACTTTGGAGGAGGCCCGTGAGGCTGACCTGCTCCTCCAGGTCATCGATGCCTCCGACCCGGATTGGGAAGAACATCGTGAGGTGGTTTATGAAGTCCTGGAGGAACTGGACCTGATCCATCGGCCGCAACTCCTTGTATTCAATAAGATCGACCTCCTGACCCACGGGGAGGAGGAGGGTCTCAGAACCAGGGTCCGAACACCCGATCAAGTCCCAGCGGTCTTCTTGTCGGCCCATCAACCGGATTCCCTTTACAAACTCAGGGATGCCCTGAAGGCCCGACTTCAGGCTGGCCTATGCCGCCTTAGAATCTCCCTTCCCGCTGGGGATGGAGAGACGATGGCTTCCCTCTACAGGGAGGGTGAAGTTCTGGACCAAAAACCGAACGGTGCCCGGGTGGAGGTCGAGGTCCGTATTCCGCAGTCCCTGAAAGGACGATTGGAACAGAAGCCGGGAGTCGAAGTCCTGGCAGAGTGATGAATCTTATGAGCGAACGCCTTTTTTTTATCGGGCCTGGACGAGCAGGGTTATCCCTTGGATATGCTCTGTGGCAGGTTGGCGCCGTCGAAAGCATCACATACTCCGGGCGAAAACCCGACCCTCCGGCCCACCCGCTTTTCATCAGCGGTTCCGCCCGGTATGTATTCGGGCTGGAACGGCCGGAACCCGGTACGACGGCGGTTTTCCTGGGGGTTCCCGATGAGATGCTGCCCGAAATCTCCATGGCTTTGGCGGCTCATGGGGAAGCGCCGGCTGGTTGTGCAGCCTTTCACCTTTCCGGGGCTCTCGGCACCGACCCCCTGGCTCCTCTTCTGGAAAAGGGGTATAGCGTTGGCACCCTTCACCCCCTCCAAAGTTTGGCTGATCCTGTCCTGGGGGCGGAGCAGCTGAAAGGCGTCTATTTCGCCGTTTCCGGAGAGCCGGCCGCCATTTCCGCCGCCCGGAGGATCGTCAATCCCCTTGGGTCTTCGGTATTCACCGTACCGGTGGCCCGCAGGCCCTTGTACCATGCTGCAGCGGTATTTGCCTCCAACTACCTTGCCGGGTTGATCGGGGTTGCGGGGCGCCTCATGGTCCAGGCGGGAGTACCCGAGGACGAAGCCCTCGAGGCCATCTTACCGCTGGCCCGAGGAAGTCTGGAGAATCTGGGTCGATTGGGGCCGGTTCGCGCATTGACCGGACCTGTCTCGAGGGGTGACATCGAAACAGTCCACTTGCATTTGCGGACCCTGGAGCCGCGGGAGCGGTCCCTTTATGCTTCTTTGGGACTGGAAATCCTCGAGTTGGCAGGGGAGGGCGGGTTGGACGAGAACTCGATGGAAGAACTCAAAGAGATTTTCGAGAGGGAAAAATGAGGCTTTATGTCAATATCGACCACGTGGCCACGGTTCGGCAGGCCAGGAGGACCGATGAGCCCGATCCGGTTCGTGGGGCAGTGCTCGCGGAACTTGGCGGAGCCCATGGAATCACCGTTCATCTCCGGGATGACCGGCGACACATTCAGGACCGAGACGTTCGACTCCTCATGGAGACGGTACGGACTGGCGTGAATCTCGAACTGGCAGCGGGATCGGAGATTCTGGACCTGGCCTGTGAGCTTCGTCCCATACAGTCCACGCTGGTGCCAGAAAAGCGCGAGGAAGTGACCACCGAGGGGGGGTTGGACCTTGGTAGCGTTGAGAACCGGGAGGCCCTGGCCTCGGCTTTGGACAGGTTGAAGATGGAGGGGGTAAGGACGTCCCTTTTCGTCGATCCCGATCCGGAGGCTCTCGAGATTTCGGTTGCGCTGGGTGCCGACGCCGTGGAGCTACACACCGGGGAATATGCCAATGCTCGGGGAGAAGACCGGGGTCGGGAACTGGAACGACTCGCCGCTATCGCCAAAACGGGCCGGGATATGGGATTGGCCGTTCATGCCGGTCATGGCCTCACATATGAGAATGTGATCCCCGTGGCAGCCATCCCTGAGATCGAGGAGCTGAACATCGGCCACAGTATTGTCTCCAGGGCAATCTTCGTAGGTCTGGAGCGAGCCGTGAGGGAGATGGGTAACCTCCTTCGTCAGGCGCCCCAGATTGTGGATGGGGCTGGCGTCTGGATTCCCCCCATGGGCTTCTGACGGGACGGGCCAGTGAAAAGAAAATGGTTGGCCGTGCTCGGCTTTGGAATCACAGCGATCCTGCTTTGGTGGGTCCTAAAAGACGTTCCCCTTTCGGAGGTTTGGGCGGAAATCCGGAGAGCCAACTTTTGGCTCTTGGGGTTGGCCGTCGCCATCGGATACTCGAATTACCTCTTCCGGTCCATGCGATGGGGGGTTCTCCTTCAACCCGTTGGGCCCGGGACATCCCTCCGTTCCCGATTTGCGGCCATGAACATCGGTTTTATGGCTACCAACCTCCTCCTTGGACGGATGGGGGAGTTCGTCCGTCCGTATGCCCTCTCCCGAATGGAACCCGTGTCCGTAAGTGGGGCCTTCGGGTCCCTGGTGGTGGAGAGGTTTCTGGACAGCCTCGCAATCACGGCACTCCTCTTCGTAGCTATCGCCACGCCTGGTTTTCCGGAGAACCCGGTGGTTTGGGATTTATCCCTTGGTGTTTGGATCCGTGGGTTCTTGTCGCTCCTGGGGGCTCTCCTCCTCCTGATGACGATCCTCCTCGTCTTTCCTCGACCCCTGGTAAGGACGGCGGAGCGGGTGGCTCGCTTCCTGCCGAAGAAAGCGGCGCGCCTATTGGTGGATGTGCTGGAGGCCTTTCTGGATGGACTGAAGGTGTTCCACAACCCGGCTTTACTCGTTAAAGCTATCGTGTGGAGTGTGGGGATTTGGCTATGGCAGTCCCTGTCCTTCTGGGTGGCGTTCAGGGCCTTCGGGATCCACGTGGGCTTCGACGTTGCCCTCTTCGTGAATGCCACGGTAGCCCTCGCTGTGGCTGTCCCCGCAGCCCCTGGTTTCATCGGGACCTTCCAACTCGGGGTCACTACCGGGCTCGCCGTCTACAGCGTGTCGGAGGCCGCCGCTACAGCTGTCTCTCTTGGATTCCACGTGGCGGCATTCTTCCCTGTTACCCTCATAGGTCTCTATTACGCGTGGAAGCTCGGGTTCTCCTTTGGTGAGGTCGGGGAGAGCGAGGTTCGAGTTGAGGAGGCGGTGGAAGAGGCACATCCGGAGTTCACGCAGGCTCGTCGGCCATCCTAGGCAGGGAGCTGAGATTGAGGTCGGAATGCTGAAAGTCCATGCTCCGGCGAAGGTTAACCTCTTCCTGCGGGTTCTTGCCCAGGAGAGCTCGGGATTCCACCAACTGGAAACTCTGTTCACGGCTCTGGAGTTCGGCGATACCCTCACCCTCGAGGGGGCTCGATCCGGTATTACCCTGGAAACCGACGGGCCTCCCATGGGACCACCCGAGGAGAACCTGGTCTACCGTGCCGCGAAGGGCTTTCTGGAGGAGGGTGGCATCGGGGATGGTGTCAGGATCCATCTGAAAAAGAGGATTCCCCTGGCCGCGGGGCTGGGAGGAGGTTCCTCAGACGCAGGCGCGGCTCTCCTCGGTCTCCAATCTCTTTTCCCTGGTGCTTTGGGAGGAGAACAACTTCTCCATTTGGCGGGAACGCTGGGGTCCGACGTGCCCTTTTTCCTCTCTCCGTCATCGCTGACCCTGGCCTGGGGCAGAGGGGATTGCCTTCTTCCGTTGCCCCCCCTTCCACCGGCGCCAGTCCTCCTGGCACTGCCACCGATAGAGGTCCCAACGCCAGTGGCCTACCGACTCCTGGTCGAGGAAAGAGAGAAAGCTCCGGCACGACACGCCACTCGGTTGCTCTCTCCCGGAGGGTTCTCCAGTTGGGAACGGCTGGCGATTCTTGCCGAGAACGATTTCGAGGAGCCCGTCTTTCGCGAGTTTCCCGTTCTGGGTCAGATCCGGGATTCTCTCCGGAAGAGCGGACCTATCTTCACTCTTCTTTGTGGGAGTGGGGCCGGCCTGTTCGGGCTCTATGAGGAGGAGTCCACTGCCACTCGGGCAAGGGTGGATTTGAGTGACCGTTTTCCTGACACCCGGTTTCTATTAACCCGCACCGGGTCCCTCTCCCCGGACCTCCAGATGCAGCAGGGGGTTGAACCGTGGGTGGGTGATTAGGTACGATTCCACTTGGAGGGATTGCTTCACTGGCCCGTCGTCTAATGGCAGGACACCGGTCTTTGGAACCGGCGGTGGTGGTTCGAATCCACCCGGGCCAATCCATGCTCTCCGACATCCCTCTCTGTTGTAGGAAGCTGTGCACATATATCGTGCTCGGGGCCCTTTTTGCCCTACCGACCCCTCTCCGTGGTCTCCAGTCCCCACCTGACTCCACCGAACTCCATAACCGGGCGCAAAGAGCTCAGAAGGAATTCGAGGCCACCCACCGGACCCTTCTCCCGATCGGAGTGGGCCAAACCGGGGAAAAGTGTGACGAGTACGTGGGAAGGCTCTGTCTCTATGGCAGTGACCTGGGTTGGGAGCCGGTGGAGGAAGCCCCCCTTCTGGTCTCCGCTCGGGATTCCCTCTTAGGCGTATTGGAGGAAGTAGGAACACGGGCCGGTGGAGGGAGGCTGAGAGGCTTGCGGTGGAATGCCAGGACAAGGCTGCTTGGTGGTGTCATGGTCTTCTCGGGTATGTGTTGCATCGGTCGGGAAGTGTGGTGGATGCCCTGGAAGCCTTCTCCCTGGCTCTGGCGGAAA
>JBDHMC010000081.1:0-8030 GCA_039656355.1 Gemmatimonadota bacterium
TTCGGACAAGGTAACCTTCTTCCTTCAGGCAGGCAGATGGTGGGGCTGACGCCCCTTCCTCCCCCTCTTCCGCATGCGTTCCCAGGGGGAAGAGGGTAGGTTGCCCATCGGCAAAAGGCCCCGCTCAGAAAGCCGGGGCCCATCCCATACCCTATTCACCTGGAGGAAGACAGTGAGCCTCGAGATCGGAAACGCAAAACTCACCCTCGAGGATGTCGAACGAGTGGCCCGTAACCGGGAAACGGTCACCCTTTCGACGGAGGCAATGGCCCGGATCCGAACCTGCCGCGCGATGCTCGACGAGAAGATCGAGGCCGGGGAAATCATGTACGGCGTCAACACCGGCATAGGTGAGTTCTCCGAGGTGGTTCTTTCGGACGAGCAAGTCCGTGAATTCCAGAAGTACCTCATCTACAACCACTCGGCGGGAATCGGAGAGCCGGTCTCCGAGGAAAATGTCCGGGCAGCCATCCTCGGGCGGATAGCAGTCCACAGTCATGGCCATTCGGGGTGTCGGCCGGAGATCACCCAAACCCTGGTGGCCTTCCTCAATGCTGGTGTGACTCCAGTGGTATGCGAGAAGGGTAGTGTAGGCGCCTGTGGTGATCTGGCACCCATGAGCCAGATCGCCCTCTGTCTTATGGGGGAGGGCGAGGCGTTCTACAAGGGAGAACGACTTCCTTCCGGGGAAGCCATGAACAGGGCGGACATTCCGGTGCCGGGTTTACAGGCAA
Organism: Gemmatimonadota bacterium; assembly: GCA_039656355.1. Taxonomy (GTDB): domain Bacteria; phylum Gemmatimonadota; class Gemmatimonadetes; order Longimicrobiales; family Gaopeijiaceae; genus JABDNZ01. The sequence continues at coordinate 735 of JBDHMC010000081.1, forward strand.
GGGACGGCCTAGCCACCATCAATGGCTCGAACCTCATCGCGGGAATGGGAGCCCTTCAGCTCCTGGATGCCGAGCGACTTCTTGGCCAGGCCGAAATCGCATGCGCTATGACCCTCGAGGCGCTGAAGGCCAACATGAAGCCTTACGATGAACGCCTCCACGCCCTGCGAGGTTTTTCCGGCGCTGTGACCTCCGCCCGGAATATCCGACGAATGGTTGAAGGATCGGACCTGCTGACCGGGAAGGTGAAAATCAGAGTTCAGGACGCCTACTCCATGCGCTCCACCCCCCAGGTCATCGGTGCGGCAAGAGACCATCTTGCCCACAGCAGGAGACAGTTCGAGATCGAGATCAACGGAGTGGGTGACAACCCGATCTTCCTTCCAGAAGATGACGTGGTCCTCACCGGTGCGAATTTCCAGGGAACACCGGTCTCCATGCCTCTCGACATGGTCGGAGCCGGAATCGCAATGATCTCGGTTCTCTCGGAACGACGCCTAAATCGCCTTCTCAACCCTGCTCTCAGTGTCGGGTTGCCGGCCTTCCTGACGAAGGGTGCCGGGATGTTCTCCGGTCTGATGCTGAGTCAGTACACGGCAGGTATGTTGATCGTGGAGCAGAGGATCCTCTCCACCCCTTCATGCGTCCAGTCCATCCCCGCCGCGGCAGACCAGGAGGACTTTGTCAGCATGGGTATGAATGCCGCCCTGAAAACCAGGCAGATCCTGAACAACGCAAATGGCGTGCTTGGCATCGAGTTCATGGCGGCCGCGCAGGCGTTGGATTTTCGGGATTATGAGTTTGGGGAGGGCACGAGAGCGGCTCATGCAGCCGTGCGCCGGGTCGTCGACTTCCTCGATGAGGATCGGCCCCTCTTCCCGGACCACAACGCCATGGCGGACGCTGTCGAAAAGGGGAGCGTGTTGGAGACCGTCCAGGATGCCATAGGGCCGTTGGTTACCTCATGGGACTAGTTCGATTCTGGCCGTCGCGAACGCCCGGCCCCGGCCGGGTTCAGCATTCACCAAGGAGTATCGACCATGAGATCTGACCTGAGCCCTGCCTCTATGCGCCCCTCGGTCTTCGCGTTGAACTCGCTCCTCGCCCTGTTCCTCCTCCTCCGATTGGGTGTTGGTGAGCTCCATGGGCAATCGGAGAACCGCCCATCTGTCGACCAGCAGTCACGGACTATCCCCTCCCCCGAGTCCGTTTTGGGCTTCAAGCCAGGGGACGACTTCAAGCTGGCCACCTACGAGGAGTCCATCGAATACTTCCAGAGGCTGGACCAGGCCTCGGACCACATAAGACTCGTGGACGTGGGGCGCACCTCCGAGGGACGGACACTATACATGGCCCTCATCTCTTCCCCGGAGAACCTGGACCGGGTGGATCACTATCGGGAGATCTCCTATCGGTTAGCCCACCCGGAAGGGCTATCGGATGATGAGGCCCGAGCACTGGCCCAGGAGGGAAAGGCCATCGTTCACATCGACGGTGCGGTTCACGCGTCTGAGTCCGCAGCCCATCAGCACACCATCCAACTGGCCTACGACCTCCTCACCGGTGGGGACGACCCCGAGGTCCAGGCCATTTTCGACAACGTCATCTTCATGCTCTGGCCCACGCTGAACCCCGACGGCCAGACCAAGGTCGCGGAATGGTACCTCTCCAATGTGGGGACGCCGTTTGAAACGTCCTCAATGCCCGAGCTCTACCAGAAATACGTGGGCCACGACAACAACCGGGATTCCTACATGCTCAACATGGTTGAGTCCCGAGTCATCGGCCGGACCTGGCGGGAGTGGGAGCCCCAGATCGTTTTCGTGCACCATCAGTCCGCCCCGTTCCCGACGCGGATTTGGCTTCCCCCCTTCGATGAACCCGTGGGAAATCGAGTCCATCCGCTCATGGCCCGTACCGTCAACACGCTGGGAATGCTCATGGCCCAAGCCCTGGAGGAGCGGGGTCAGGTTGGAGCCACGCACATGGGGGTCTTCGACGCTTGGTATCCGGGTTATATCGACTACCTGCCTATGCTCCAGAACGCCGCAGCCTTCTGGACGGAAACGGCAGGCGGCTCTGCCTCGCCCCGGTTCTACGCACCCTCCGAGGTCATGGCCGGCGGTGGAGACCTGCGGCCCCAGTCCCTCTACTCCAGCCCCTGGCCTGGGGGATGGTGGCGGCTCCGGGATGCCGTGGAGTACATGGAGACAGCCTCCATAGCCGTTTTGGACTTCGCGGCGAAGTTCAAGTTCGACGTGCTCTACAACCGCTACCAAGCCGGAAGGGACGCCATTCTCAAGTATTCCAAGGCCCCCCCCTACGCCTACTTCATCCCTCAGGATCAGAGGGATCCGGTGGCCCCCGTGGAGTTGCTCCGGCGTCTGGCCTTCAACGGAATCCGTGTGTCGCAACTCGATCGTTCCGTGACGCACCAGGGGACAACCCACCCCGCGGGAACTTGGGTGATCCCCATGGACCAGGAATTCGCCGAGCTCGTGCGCACGCTCTTCGAAGTACAGGAGTACCCTGACCTGCGGGAGTACGAGGGCGGTCCGCCTAAAAGGCCCTATGACGTATCGGGTTGGACGCTCCCATACCAGTTCGGGATCAGAGTGATCGAGGCTTCGGAGCCCCTTCCCCCGGAGATCAGGAGTGCTTTGATCCCCGTCCGTGGAGAGGTCCTGGACTGGAAGGTCACGGACGAACTCTCCGATGACGCCGACGCGGCGCTGTTCGACAGTCCTCCCGGGCTGGGATTCAACAGCGACACGGTGGCTGCCGGAATCGTACCCCTCCCCGGCACCATTCGTGGAGGGGGCTCGACCTTCGCGGTGAGCCCTTCCCAGAACAATGCGTTCCGGGCTGTGAACCGTGCTTGGGATGCCGGCGCAACCGTCCGGTACCAGGGCACCGCACCCCTGGACGACGACCCCGACGCCGGTGGCCGCTTCATCATCAGTGGAATGAGTGGTTCCGCGGCGCAGAATCTGGTAGCAGAACTGACCCTTCGGGCGGAGGGGGTCGGGAACACCGGTCAACGCTTCGACCGCCCGAGAATCGGGCTATTCCGACCCTGGCAGGCCAGCATTGACGAGGGCTGGACTCGATGGCTCCTCGAGCGGTACGGATTCGATGTCGTGAGCTTGAGGAATGCCGACATCAAGGCTGGATCGCTGGCCGACCGTTTCGACGTCGTCATTCTGGCAGATTATGGAGCACGAACCATTCTGGCAGGTCGTAGCAAGGGGTCCATTCACCCCCGATTCGCTGGCGGAATCGAACGAGAAGGCGTACGAGCCCTGGATGAGTTCGTATCCGGAGGCGGGACTCTGGTGTGCCTGAACGGGAGCAGTCAGTTCGCAATCGACGAGCTTGGTCTTCCGGTCGAGAACGTCGCGTCCGGTCTAAGAGGAGACGATTTCTCCATCAGCGGATCCATCCTGGAAGTCGTGACTGATCCGTCTCATCCGATCATGGCAGGGATGCCGTCCAGGGCGGCGGTGTTCTTCTCCCGGAGCCCCGTGTTCACAACTACCGAGGGCTTTGAGGGTGTGGTCCTGGCCAAGCATGTCGAAGTCGGATCTCCCCTGCTCTCCGGCTACCTGCTGGGAGAGGAACACCTTCATAACCACGCGGCTGCCTTGGATGTGCATCATGGGAAGGGGCACGTGATCCTTTTCGGGTTCAAGCCCCAGTGGCGGGGCCAGCCCTTTGGAAGCCTCCGGACCCTGTTTAACGCAGCCCTCTTCCACGGCCCACATGCTGACGATGCCCAGGGCGAACCGGGGTTCTGGACCCCACCGGTGAAGGAGGATGAGGGAGGGGAAGGAGGGGCGTAGCCCAGGGGGGATCGGCCCGCCCCCCTTCCTCACGACTATCTCACTCGTATGATGGCTTCCGCCCCGAACCCGTCACCCTCCGCCCAGATACTCACCGTCCCTTTGGCCAGGGCCTGGACGAGCCCATCCTGAGTGACCGAGGCGATGTCGGGATCGTCGCTCACCCAACGACCATCCATCACGGCGTCCTGATAGGTGTCATCCCCATCCCACCAGAGGGTTTCCAGCTCCAGGCGATCTCCCACCCCGAGGTTGGCGATTTCAGGAAGAACCATCAACACCAGTTCTGAATCCTCGATCCCACCGGCAACTGATGGGTTGGACCCTCTGTCCACCACCTCCAAAGGGGTCTCCTGACAACCCCAGAATAGAGGAAGGGCCACAAACGGGATGAGGCCTTTGAGATGCCTGAGTTTCCGTGTCATGATACACCTCCTTCTTTCGAGCCCGTTCCATCGATGCGGGCGTCTTTGTGGTTCTAGGAGACCAGCCGGCGGCGGAAACCAAGTGCCGCGCGATCTCGATACCACAGTAGGAAAGAGGGGTCAGGCCGGATTCAGATGGGCATCAGGCCTGGAGAGCCAAATCAGACGAGAATCAGAGCAAGGGGGGTGGCTGGAAGAAGACCATGGTTTCCTTGGCCTTCTTCCAGCGTTTTTCTACTGAGGCAGCATCAGCCTCCGGGATGATACTCCCGCTCGATGTGCCCTTCCAGTTGGTAGGGGTAGAAGTAAACATCCCGTAGATTGCCGGTGGCATAACGCACTGCCTGGTCGTTGAAGTGGGGGGAATCCGGGTCGCTGTTCAGCCCACCGGCAGTCACGGCCTTGGCCCGAACGGTGTCACCAAATTCCACCACAGCCACGAAGCTGTTCCCGCTGGTGCCATAGAAACGCTTTGTCCCGGGGTACCTGCGAGCCCCGAAGGAAGCCAGGGAGCCCCACCGGGAGGAGGTAAACCCAACCGGCGTGCTGGCCCCATCATCGTTGAAGGGTTGGACGATGTCCCCTGTGAGACGCTGAAACCTGTTGATCTCGCCCCAGGGTGTCCTCCAGGTACCGAAGTCCTCCTCCAACCGTGCTGCCGCTGCTGCTAGCGCTTCCAGGAGCTGCTGGGCCGGGGCCCGGGTGGCGATGTAGTCATAGACGTTCATCCCGGCAGCCCGAGCATCCCGTTGTACCATGGGCAAAAGCTCGTCCCCCAGGAAGATGGCCAGGGACGTGGGAACTGACTCCCCCGACCAGCGGATGTCCCAGTCCCGGAAGACCTCGATCTGTTCTGCCAACTCAGCCTTCAGGGGGTTCGATGCCGGGGTCCCGTCGTAGGCCCTGAGGAGGGCCGGCACCATATTCTCGAAGCCCGGGAGATAGCTGTCGTAGGCCGCCTCGATGAGTCCGTCCAGTGTGAAGTCGGATCTGCCTTCAAGCACTCTGATGGCATGGATGCCCCGGAAGTTCTCGCTCCCCGTAGACATGTAGTAAGGGTAGTCCGCCTGCACGGGACTGTTGGGTCCAGCCGCCGAATACGGCCAGTTGTTGGTGCAGTAGGTCCAGCCGATGGCCGGGTTGATTACGTTGGGGCCTTCCTCGAAGGAGTGGACTCCACGCCAATCCGTGGCAGGATCGCTTCCCTCCACGGGCCGGGAGTAGTCGAACCGGGTGTCACGGTCGGGAACGAAGTTGGAGTGGAAGTACGCGATGTTGCCGTCGGCATCGGCGAAGAGAGTGTTGTTGGATGAGTTGGTGTGGAGATCCATGATCTCAACGTACTCACCCAGGTTCTGGGCCTTGGTCCGGGAGTAGGACTGGATCAGGGCGTTCATGGGTTCTTCCATGAGGGCCACCGCCACCCACTTCCCGTCTACCTGCCTCACGATGGGGCCGTGATGGGTCCGGTAGACGGTGAACTCCCGCTGAGCCATGCCGGTGTCGGTCTTGTAGGGCACCGTGACCTGGCTGGTCTCCACGGGTCGTTCCTCATCACCGTACAGGTAGAAGAGGCCATCCTCCTTCTCGACGATGGTCTCCATGAACTCATCGATGTTGTCCACATTGCTGGAGGTGTGCATCCAGCCGGCGGTCTCGTTAAAACCTTGGTAGACGAAGAACTGGCCCCAGGTCAGAGCACCGTACGCATCAAGCCCCTCTTCGCTGGTAACGTGGGCCTCATGTCTGAAGAAGAAGGAAGTGTGAGGGTTGATAAGGAGGAGGGCGTTTCCGTTGACGGTGTTGAAGGGTGAAACCGCGATGCCGTTGGACCCCGTGGGCTCGAAGAGCTCGCCTGCAGCCTCCGCCGAAACGGCCAGGGGCTTCAGGCCGCTTTTGACGATAGTCCCCCCGATCCCGACACCGGCCTCCATCATGGCCAAGCGGTCCTCCGGCGGGTTTCCGTAGAAAGCCTCCAGTTGGCCCAGGTTCACTCGCTCGATATCCCCCCCGATGCTCCCTTCACTGAAGGTCAGGGCCATCCAGGGCTCGAAACGCGTGATGACCCTGGGTTTCACCTCCGGATGAGTATAGAGGTAGTAGTTCAGCCCGTCGGCCCAACCGTCCATCAGATCCTTCAACCACTCGGGGCTCTCCTCATAGAGAGCCTTCATCTCCTCAGGGTCGATGAAGAGTTTCATCCGGAGGTCCTGCCAAATCTCCGACTCACCCTCGGCTTCGGCCAGGCGTCCCTGGGAATTGAGGAAATTCACCTCTATCCGATTGAAGTCATCCTCCGCCTGTGCATACATGAGGCCGAATATGGCGTCGGCATCCGTTGCCCCTTGGATGTGGGGAATGCCCCAGTCATCACGGATGATGGTGATGTTCTGGGCCTGGGTCTCCCAGCGGGCCACTTCGCTGCCAGGCTCACCTTGGGGAGCACAAGCGACACATGCCAACGCGATGAGGATAATGAGCTTCTTCATGAAGGACCTGCCTTGAAGTTTCAGTCATACCACTTGGCCACGACGGAAAGGCATTCTACGGCTGACGGGACCAGTCGTCGAGCGAAGGTGCTCCCCGCCTCCTCCAACCCCTCGTCCCCGGACTCTGAGGGAAGGCCAATTTGTATGGAGCAGCTCTTGATCCCATCTTCGGTCCCATGATTCCTGTCGAGAGTTAGAAGTGAGACCGCCTGAACATGACGGCACAACCGGAAATGACCATGAAGAGAATCACCGTTCTGATCGCCCTCGCAGTCCTCGCACCAGGAGCCATGCCCCACAAAGCATCGGCCCAAACCACCGAAGAGGAAGTCCTCGCGGTAGTCAGCGATCTGTTCGAGGGGATGCGAACCGGGAATGCAGACCTGCTGAAATCCCTCTTCCATGCCGACGCCCTGATGACGGGTACGGGAATGCGAGACGGCAGCCACAATGTCACCATGAACCCACCGGACGGGTGGATCGAGTCCATCTCGTCCTACACGGGCGGTTAGATCGACGAGCGGTTCTACAGCCCTGAGG
>JBDHMC010000082.1:0-8008 GCA_039656355.1 Gemmatimonadota bacterium
TCCGGTGGACGTTCTTGGATCCCGGAACGCCGGCCTCCATGCGGTACTCCTTGACCCGGTAGATGGCCTCGAGTACCCCGTGGACCGCCTCCGGGATGTCGCGGCCCTTCCAGCGTACATGGAACGCCTTTCCCACCGCCCTTGAACTCGTCTATTTTCTTGAGCAGGCCACAACCGCTAGATGGGAGTCATCGCATGCCTGAGGGAGATCGGAAAATCCGAGTCCTGGTTGCCAAACCCGGACTCGACGGGCACGACCGGGGGGCCAAGGTCATTGCCTCCGCCTTCCGGGATGCCGGATTCGAGGTCATCTACACCGGACTCCATCAGACACCCGAGATGATCGTAAGCGCGGCCGTCCAGGAAGATGTGGATGTCGTGGCCATGTCCGTGCTCTCCGGAGCCCATATGACACTCTTCCCTCGGGTTCGAGACCTTCTGTCAGAGGCCGGTGCCGGGGACATCCTCATCACGGGTGGTGGGATCATCAACGAAGAGGACACGCGGATCCTTCGCGAGGGAGGGATCGGGCGGCTCTTTGGCCCCGGGACCCCCACGGGGGAGGCGGTGGCCTATATAAAAGAGTGGGTGGCCGGGCGGGACGGATCAGAGGGTCAGGACTCATAAGAGGGAGGCCCAAGGTATGGCTGGGAACTCGTCGGATACCGAATCCCCCCCGAACAAGGGCCTCCTGGCTCTTTCCGGAGACTTGGAAGAGCTCCGGGCGCGCCTTTGGGGTGGGGGCGGAGAAGAACGTATAAAGCGGCAACGTGACCAGGGGAAGCTCACCGCCCGCGAACGGGTGAAGCTTCTGTTCGACGATAAGAGTACTTGGGTCGAGCTAGGCCTGCTGGTGGCCCATGACCTCTACGATGGGGAAGCCCCGGGAGCCGGTGTTGTCACGGGAGTTGGTGTCGTGGAGGGACGGGAAACTGTCGTCGTCGCCAATGACGCCACCGTAAAGGCCGGGTCCTGGTGGCCCGAAACCATCAAGAAGATGCTTCGAGCCCAAGAAGTGGCCATGCGTTGTCGCATTCCCATCATCTATCTGGTGGACTCGTCAGGCGTGAACCTCCCCTACCAGGGGGGGGTGTTCCCGGGACAATATGGCGCAGCTCGCCTCTTCTATTACAACTCCATCATGCGCCGGTATCTGGGGGTTCCCCAAATCGCTGCGGTTATGGGCCCCTGTATTGCGGGCGGGGCATATTTGCCGGCTCTTTCCGACGTCATCCTCATGGTGGAGGGAACGAGTTTCATGGGTTTGGGCGGACCCAACCTGGTGAAGGGCGCCACCGGTCAGACGGTTGGAAGTGAGGAGTTGGGGGGAGCCCGGGTCCACACCGAAGTATCGGGAGTGGCTCACTATATGGTCCCGGATGACGAGACCTGTGTATCCAGGATTCGCCAGTTGATCAGGGAGCTTCCGGGCAATACTGGAACAGGAGGGCAGGCCAACGGGGATCGGGATCACCCGACGCCGCCGATCCGTGATCTCCGGGAGATCTATGAGATTCTGCCGGATGATCACCGGCAGCCCTACGATATGTACCGCCTGCTGGAGTGCATCCTGGACGGAGATGGGCTCAATGAGTTTCAGCCAGGCAACGCGGCGGAAATGATATGTGGTACCGGGTTCCTTGCCGGAATGCCGGTGGGCGTGATCGCCAACTACAGAGGCATCGTCAAAGACCACCGGCCAGGCCCGCCTCGCTTTGGAGGCATCGTCTACACCGAGAGCGCCCGTAAGGTGGCGTATTTCATCGAAGCCATGAACCGACACAGGACACCCCTGCTCTTCGTCCAGGACGTGTCGGGTTTCATGGTGGGTCCGGATGCCGAGCATTCGGGAATCATTCGAGCTGGAGCCGAGTTCGTCGAGGCCATGGCCATCGCCACGGTACCCAAGCTCACCCTCACCGTAAATCACGCGTCGGGAGCGGGATACTACGCAATGGCGGGGCAGGGGTTCGATCCCGACTTCATCCTTTCCTTACCCACCGGCAGAATGGGTGTCATGGAAGGGGAGAGTGCGGTTATGGCCCTCTTCAGTGCACAGATCGACGCCCTGAGGGCGGAGGGAAAAGTACCGGACGAAGACCTCCGAACCCGCATGGATGAGGTCCGAGAGGACTATGACAGGCAGCTCGATGCACGGTTCGCCGCCGCCCGGGGGTTTGTGGACGAGGTGGTCCTTCCGGAAGAGTTGAGGGATGCCCTCATCCTTCTTCTAAGAGCCGCACGGCAGAACCCCGGTCCACACCTGGGTCCCTTCCACCTTCCTTACGATCCGACCCTGGAGCCGGCTCCTTTCCCCAGGAATCCTGAGGCCAGTGGGGATGAGCCGTCATGAGACCTGATGTGCTTCGGGTAGAGGAGAAAGAGGGAATCCTCATTCTCTGGCTCAACCGGCCCGAGAAGCGAAATGCCCTCAACGCCGCCCTGGTCGATGCCCTCGCTGAAGCCCTGGAGAGTGCAAAATCCCGGAGTGACGTCAGGGTCGTTGTACTTCGGGGTGAGGGCCCGGATTTTTGTGCTGGCGCGGATCTGGCCGACCTGGAACGGATCACATCAATGGGGGAAGAAACCAGCCTCGCCGACGCTATGCGTCTGGGATCTCTTTTTCTCCAGATGCGTCAGTACCCCCGCCCCATTGTGGCGGCAGTTCATGGGAAAGCCTTAGCCGGTGGATGCGGTCTCGCCACCGCCTGCGATCTGATTCTGGCCGACGATGAGGCTGAGTTCGGGTACCCCGAGGTCCATCTGGGATTCGTCCCCGCCATGGTCATGGCGATTCTCCGAAGGAAGCTGACCGAGGGAAAGGCCTTCGAGCTGGTGACCTTGGGCGACCGCATTCCGTCCCAGGAAGCCCTGCGAATTGGCCTGGTTAACCGGGTTTTCACCGTCGAGGCTTTCGACCATGGGGTAGATGCCTTCGTACTGGAGCTGGCCAACAGACCGCCGGAAGCCCTGACTCTCACCAAGAAACTCCTATACGATCTGGCGGAGCTCTCCGTCCAAGACGGTATCCAGCTTGGGGCCGAAGTGAATGTGATGGCCCGGCAAACGGAGGCCTGTCAGGAGGGGGTCAAGGCGTTCCTGGCGAGGCAGAGGCCCACCTCCTCGTGATTCTTTCCAGTCGGAAAAAGAGAGGCCCGGACCGCTATCTGGACTGGAGGGTCCGCCTCTTCTTTGTGGGCGCTGTCCTGGCTCTCCTGGGGATCTCACTGGGATCATCGATCCTGGTGGGGCTGGCCATCGCCGTGCTCCTATTGGGCTTGGGCTTTCGTTTCTTGCCGAGCGGAGATGGTGGGGTGGAAGCTGACGAAAACAACGAGGAGCGGGATAGCACCACGAGGGATACGTACTCTGGAGGGTGACTCTACGTCATTTGGCGGATGCTTTCGGTAACGGGTCCCCGATATCATGGAAAGGTACTCCAGCACGTGTTTCTTCGGGGACCTCTTCGGGGAGAGAAAAATGACCGGGCCTTCTTCCAGATCACGTTTCGCCTGCCCAACGCCTCCCGCCAACTCTAGCCCTTTTGGCTTCGGCGTGAGGGTGTCCGGCCTTCTGCTTCTCGGGTTCGCCCTTTGGGCTCCCTCCTCCTCCGCCCAAGAGCCTCCGATCCAGGTCCAGGTGACCCCGCCGCAACAAATGGTGGAGCTTACCCTTATCGACGGATCCGTCCTCATTGGGCGGGTTGTAGAGGCCGGAGACCCTTTGCGGTTCGAGACGGTTTCAGGGATCGAGATGAACATCCCTTTGGCGGATGTGAAGGGGATCTCACAGGCTAAGGGTACGGTGGAGGAGGGGGAGTATTGGCCTGAGGACCCCAACCGCACCCGCCTCTTTTTTGGGCCGACAGCCCGCACTATCCCGAAGGGACAGGGCTACTTCGCGGTTTACGAGATCGTGATGCCGTTCCTGGGCTTCGGGATCACTGACAACTTCATCCTTGCGGGGGGAACGCCACTATTCTTTGGAGGTGGCGGCAGTCGGCCGTTCTGGCTGGCGCCCAAATTGAGAGTCTTGAACTCCGAGAAAACCCAGGGGGCCCTTGGGGTCCTGGCGGTTGCCGTGGATGACGAGAACTTTGGTCTCCTCTACGGTGTCGTCACTCATGGGACTCCCAAGAGTTCCTTTTCCGTGGGAGTCGGATACGGGTACGCCAACGGCGATTTGGCCGACACCCCGGCGGTCATGGTGGGAGCGGAGACCCGAACGAGCCGAGGCCTGAAGTTGGTTACGGAAAACTACCTCTTCCCGGGCGGAACCGGCTTGATCTCCTTCGGTCCCCGGTTCTTCGGCCGGAAACTCTCGGCTGACATCGGCCTGGCCGTCCCGCTGGGATTCGGTGAAACCGTGGCGTTTCCGCTGATCAATTTCGTCTACAACTTCTGAGTTCGAGACAGGGTCCCGGGCAGGGGCCCCTCCTCCCATTCCTTTGCCCCAGCCCATCCCAGATTCTCGGGGATGGCAGAGGCGAACACACGGCTGGGGAATCCGTCATCCGGGCTCGTGGCCGCCCTCCGGCGTCATCTGGGCCATCCGGCCTTTCGGCCGGGGCAGGAGGAGTTGATCCGGGCGGTCCTCGACGGCCGGGACGCTTTGGGTATTCTCCCCACTGGGGGAGGGAAGAGCGTATGCTTTCAGTTGCCTGCCTTTCTGCTCCCGGGGATGGTTCTTGTGGTGAGTCCTCTCATCTCCCTAATGGAGGACCAGGTGGGGAGGGCCCGAACCGCCGGGTTAAGGGCCGAAGTGCTGAATGCAGCTATCTCCGGGCCGGAACGCCGGCGGGTGTTGACGGAGTCAGAGAACGGAGTCGTCCAACTCCTTCTCGTGTCCCCGGAGAGGCTTCACGTTCCGGCTTTCGTGGCGGCCCTGCCCCGTCTTCCCATTTCTCTTCTGGCTGTAGACGAGGCTCACTGCATCAGCCACTGGGGGCACGATTTCCGCCCTTCCTACCTCAAGATCGGAGAACTTCGCTCCCGAATTCCAGCACCGGTCCTGGCTCTGACAGCCACCGCAACTCATCGAGTGCGTGAGGAAATTCAGGCTCGCTTGAGGCTCCGAACCCCGGTCCGAGTGGTTGGGAGCTTCGATCGGCCCAATCTCACTTGGGAAGTGAGGGAGGCTCAGGATCACCGGGAAAAGATGCACCAGCTTCACGGGCTCCTGAGGGGAAGGAGGGGCGCGAATATCGTCTATGCCTCCACCCGGAAGACCGTTGAGGCGGTGCGAAGGAGCCTGGCAGCCCGAGGACTTCCAGCTCTCTCGTATCATGCCGGACTTCCGCCATCGGTCCGAACGGCCACCCAGGACCGATTCCTCCACGACTCGGCGCCCGTTGTGGTAGCCACCAACGCCTTTGGCATGGGTATCGATCGAGCCAGCGTCCGCTCGGTTCTCCATTATCAACTTCCCGGGAGCCTCGAGGCTTACTATCAGGAAGCTGGCCGGGCCGGCCGGGATGGTGCTGAGGCTCGATGCGTGGCCCTGTCCGGGAAGAGGGACCGAGGGATCCATGACCGGTTCCTGGCTTTGGCTTGCCCAGAGGAGAGGCTACTCCGGAGGCTGCACCGTTACCTCACCGCTCGATTCCAGGTCGACGAAGAGGCCTGGATTTTAAGGGTGGAACTGAAACGAGCCATGGGGCGGAACGTTGGTGAGGAGGAGGCGTTGGCCGTACTCAGGGCTCTGGCTCGATGTAAGGCACTCGTCTTCGAAGAGCCGGATGAGGTGGCGGTAGGTCTCGCCCTTACTCTCCAGAGTGCTTCTCTAAAGCTGGAACCCCTGGAGAGGCTTCGGTCGGTCCAAGAGGGTCAGGTGGCGGCAATTCTATCCTACGCCAGCGGGCGTGGGTGTCGGCGCCGGGCCCTCTTGGCTTACTTCGGGGAGAGGACCGAGAAGGCTTCATGCGGGAAGTGCGACCGATGCCGGAAAGGGGCCGGGCGGCGCCTGTTTCACGGGATCTGGCTTCCTCCGGGCCTTTTTGGGAAGGGTCCCACAGACTAGGTTCACAGGTTGTGGGCGGATCCTTCGGTGGGGAGTTTCTTCTCCTCACGCATCGCCAGCCGGACGAATCATGGATCTCTACCTAAGGGAAGAACACAAGGAGTTTCAGGAGGAGCTTCGGCATTTCGCTGAAACGGAAATCAAGCCGGTCGCCGGGGTCTTGGACGAACGCTCCGAGTTCCCATGGGAGACCTATCGCGCCATGGCCCAGAAAGGGTGGATGGGGATCCCCATTCCCCGAGACTATGGGGGGATGGGGAAAGATTATCTGAGCTATACTCTTGCCGTGATGGAGCTGGCTCGGGTCGATGCGAGTCATTCGATCACGGTTTCTGCCCACACCACGCTAGGCACCTCCCCGATTCTCTATTTCGGGACCGAGGAACAGAAGAAGAAGTGGATCCCCTATCTGGCTCAGGGGAAGGTTTTGGGGGGGTTTGGACTCACTGAGCCCGGGGCCGGCTCCGATGCTTCCGGTACGCGAACCCGGGCCGTCCGCGAAGATGGAGGCTGGCGCTTAAACGGTTCCAAGATTTTCATCACCCACGCCGGTGTGGGCGAGATTTTTGTAGTGACGGCGGTGACGGACCCCGAGCGAGGGTCTAAGGGCATCACGAACTTCATCGTTTGTAAGCCGACGGTGGACTTGGATCGGACTGAGGCTCTGGGGGTAGGTCATGCTCCGGAGCTTGAGTTCACCACCGGAGTCAGAGCGGGAAAAAAGGAAGACAAATTGGGCTGGCGGGCTTCCGATACTCGGGAGCTTTTGCTGGAAGATGCCTTGGTTCCAGAGGAGAACCAGCTGGGAGAAGAAGGCAAGGGCTTCATCAACTTCATGAAGACCCTTGATGCAGGCCGGGTTGGGGTAGCAGCCCTCTCCCTTGGTTTGGCGGAAGGCGCGCTGGAAGAAGCGCTCAAATATTCGCAGGAACGTGAGCAGTTTGGACGAAAGATCTGGGACTTCCAGACCGTCCAATTCCGTCTTGCCGATTTTGCTACAGAGATCCAGGCGGGTAAGCACCTCACCTTTCACGCAGCATGGCTGCAAGACCAGGGTCGTCCATTTGGGAAAGAGGCCGCAATGGCGAAGCTCTTTTGCTCCGAGCTCTGCATGCGGGTCACGACCCAGGCCGTTCAGCTCCTCGGGGGTGTGGGTTACACCCAGGATTACCCCGTTGAGCGAATGATGCGCGATGCCAAGGTCTGCGAGATCGGGGAGGGAACCAGTGAGATTCAGAGAATCGTGATCGGTCGGCATCTCGTGCGGGAGGCCTTTGGGACGTAGGACCCCGGACGGGATGTGATCGCGTCTCGCGATTCTACAACAGGGTTTGAGCGAGTTCCGGGCTTCAGGAACTCTCCAGGATGGTCGAGATCCGTTGGACAGGTCGAACCGACCTTGTCTCGGCGGGTGCGGGATCCTTGGAGTGTTTTGAAGCGAGGGAGCTTCGCCCAGAAGGAGCTTTCAGGACGTGAAGAGAGAGATTTTGGTTAGTGCCTCCCCCCAGGAGTCGTGGGTGGCACTTATGGAAGACGACCATCTGGTGGAGTTGATGTATGACCGGCCAGACCAGGGTCGCCTTGTCGGAGACATCTTCCTGGGAAAGGTCGAGGCGGTCCTGCCTGGAATCCAGGCCGCTTTCGTCAACATTGGAACCGATAAAGCCGGATTCCTTCACGCTTCGGACCTCGATTATCAGGACGAAGACGATGAGAACGGGGACAACGGAGGCCGTCGGAAAAACCGGAAGGAAGTCCCCATCCAGGACGTGATCCGCCAGGGTCAGGATGTTCTGGTTCAGGTCACCAAAGAGCCCATAAGCACCAAGGGCCCCCGCCTGACTACTCAGATTTCCATGCCGGGCCGTTTCCTTGTCTTCATGCCGGGCTCCTCCCATGTGGGCGTCAGTCGGAAGATCGAGGAGCGGGGTGAGAGGGCACGGCTGCGGAAGCTGGCGAAAGAGATCGTTCCCCCGGGGAGTGGGGGGGT
>JBDHMC010000083.1:0-7985 GCA_039656355.1 Gemmatimonadota bacterium
CTGGACATTACGTAGCTCGATACCTGGGGGATCCACCGCCGGCCCTGGGTGACGGACATTGGCTCCCCACGGGAGACATCTTTCGGGTTCGGGAAAGCGGTCACTACGAGATCGTTGATCGCATAAAAGACATCTATAAGAACAGCAAAGGCCAGACGGTGGCGCCGGGCGCCATCGAGCTGAAGCTGGCTCACGTGCCGGGGATCGCCAGGAGCTTCCTGGTGGGTGATGGAAGGGAGTACAACGTCCTCCTCATCGTACCGGATCTGGAAGACCCGGTCCTGAGCGGAGGGCCGGACTCGGAACAGACCGTAGAGTATTTCCAACAAATCGTCTCCTCCGCAAACCAGGGCCTGGCCCCTTATGAGCGGGTGGTGAATTTCGCTGTCCTGGACCGGGACTTCGAGCGAGAGAGGGGTGAGTTGACCCCCAAGGGCTCATTTCAGCGAAAAACCATCGAGGAAAACTTCATCGACACCATCGAGGTTCTGTATCAGAGGGATTATGTGGATCTCGAGGTGGACGACCTCCGGGTGCGGATCCCTCGCTGGTTCTTCCGGGATCTGGGGATTCTCGAGCCGGAGATTCTTGCCCAGTCCGACGGGCTCATGAACCGCCGGGCGCAGCGGTTCCTTTCTGTGGTGCGGAGAGCCGATTCCGAGACGGTGGAGATTGGGGATCTGGAGTATCTGGTTGAGGGAGACCTTGTGGACCTGGGGCAATTCGCCCGTCAGCCCATGTTATGGCTCTCCAACCCGTCGCTAATCGCTTTCTGCCCATGTAAGGAGGGTTGGGACTTACCCCTTTCCAACGTTTCGCCCCAGGTATTCATCCCCAACCGCCAGGAGGGGGACTACACACCGACGGTAACCGTGACCCCCACCGCGATCCGGGATCCGGCACTGATCGAGGTCAATCGCCTCTGCACGACGGGGCTTTTTGCCCCTTCCAGAGACGCTCTCTCGGCAGTGGCAAGCCTTGAAACCCTCCTGCGAGGAACCAGCCTTCGCCTGAGCCGAGCCATCCACCGGAGGCTGGAGGCTCTAGCACGTCATCCCGATCTGGAGATTCGGTCTCAGGCCTACAGGATCTTTCTCCTGACCGGGCCGGTCCCGGACTATACCCAGGAGCTTCCGTCATTCCTCTTTTCCGGTCTCCCGTTCCTTTCGGAAAAGAGCATCGAGGACATCGCAGACGCCAAGATCGAGCGTTTCCGACTGGACGCCCTTCGCATGCGGCTCCAGCGGTACCGCAACCAGCTGCCGTGGCCGGCCCCGCCTTCCCTTCGTGCCCAGATGGATGGGATCTTCTCACTCCTGGAGACCTTTGTTCGTCACCACCCCACCTTTTATCCCCAGGTCCGAGCGGAGTTGGTGAGTTGGGTTCTCCACACAGCGGATCCTGAGTTGTCCGAGAAGGCGGGGGGACATCTGGACCGAATGGTGGAACGGTTCGAGGCTCATCTGGAAGAAACCACCCCTGACAACGAACCGCATCGGTGGGAGGGGAAGATCGTCTTTCAGGACCGGCTCTCCGAGGGGGAGAAGCGAACCCTCGAGAAAGCCCTGGTTGGAACGACGTTCCTGAAGCAGTCCATCATGCTGGCCTATGAGGATCCGGGAGTGGAAGTGTCCGACATTCCCCCAAACGGAATCTGGATTGCTCAGGTCTTTTCCATTCTGGAAAACCGGGTGTACCGGATGAGCGTGAACACCCGGGGGGGCAAGCACTACGATCTTCTTTTGGGAACGGCCACCGACCGGGAGGAAGCCAGCGTTCTGGAGACCACATACTGGATGCTCGCCCTGGGAGGCCGCGCCGACAGCCCCCCCGTGGTTCGGCAGCTGGGCTGCTACCGACCACAGTTGGGGGCCTTCTCCATGGCTTTGGTCAACGATCTCACGGTGTGGGAGAGGGTCAGGGAGCTCAGTGGAGAGGGTTTTGTCGAGTTCCACCCTACCCGGAGCCACTGGCGGAATCTCTTTGTCAGGGGGATGGCTGCCTTCTTCCGAGGGTGGAAACAAAGCGATGGCCGGATGGTTCCAGGGCCCGTCTCGCCGGCGAACGTCATGGTCCCTGCACCATATTTTCGCACGGGTGGGACGATCCTATCCCTGGCCGGTCTTCAGCCTTATGCCGGACCTCTTTCGCTGGTCGGGCCCATGTTGAAGAACTTCTATTTCCCTACCGTCAGCTACTATCCACAGGTCAGGAGCGATCTGGACGTTTGCTGGCTCTTCGACGCATCCGTTGAGGCCCTGGGGGTCGACCACGCCCGGGACTTCCTCCTTGATCTTCAAGAGAATCTGGCCCGGGATGGTGTGCCGGAACCGGACCCGGGATGGGAACTGGAGAGAGAGTTAGGGGACTACCTGAGGCGGCTCGAAGAAAACTACCGAGTCCCACTCCCTCTCCAATGCGCCGTAGAGCGATATCAGGAATGGGACCGGTCCAACCCTCGGGCCACCCCCTCCGCAAAAGAAGGGCAGATCAGCGAGCTTCATCAGTTGTACCGACTGGAAACCTGCGGAGACATAGGCCGCTACACTCTCTATCGGCAAACGTATTTCGGTAGTGCCGGCGGGGAGGTGACCGCCGCATTCGACCGTCTCCTCAGGAGGATGTTCCGGAACTCCGGGCAGCGGCCCACCCACATGATGGAGCTCCATGAACTACAGGCTACCCTCACCACTGATGCGGACCGCCTGGTTTTCAGTCACATGGTCTTTCCAGCCGGGCGCCGTGCCAGACCCGTTGATGTCATGGCCGTCGGGGACCAGGAGCGGGGACAGGTCGTGGTGAGTTCCCAGGTCGCGGATCGTCATGAGGACAGCTATACGGTACGAGAGCCCATTGACCCCGCTGAAATCGGTCGGCTTTACCGTCTTTACTTGGACTCGGGAATGCCCTTGAGTCTGTCCGATCAGGCCCAATACCTCTTGGCCATCGACGGCGAGGACCGAATCGTCGGGGGAATATGTTACAAGATGCTGGAGCCTGAGCTGGCCCACATGGATGGTCTGGTGATCTCTGCTTCCCTTCGGGGCAACGGTTTGGGTGGGGAGCTCCTGGAAGACTTCAGCCTCCGAATGAGATCTGTGGGTGTCAAGACCATAAACACCCACTTCATCTCCAGGCCCTTCCTCCGGGCCCATGGATTCAGGTTGGACAAGGAATGGGGAGGGCTGGTGAGGTTCCTGGATTCTGAATCGGAGGGTGCGGCCTAGGGCACGTTTCTTCTGACAGCGACCGGACTGGATCGGTTGGTTCGACTCCCGTCACCCAGCTGCCCGCTCTGGTTGAAGCCCCAACAATATTCGGATCCGTCCTGGGCGAAGCCGCAGGTCACACCGCCCCCGGCGAAGATAGTGATGAACTCCAGGTCACCGGAGACCCTCACCGGCGTGGATTGGTTCTCGGTCGTCCCATTCCCCAGTTGCCCATGGAGATTCTGTCCCCAGCAAAAGGCGGATCGGTCTCTCAATAGGGCGCAGGTGTGGACCGCCCCTGTGGCCAGGACCAGGGGGGGGCTCGGAAGGTCTGTGACGCGGACGGGGCTGAGCCGGGAATCTGTGGTGCCATCCCCAAGTTGACCGAAAGAGTTGTCACCCCAGCAGAAGACGTCATCTCCTCTTATGCCGCAAGTATGATTGGCACCGGCCGCTAAAGCTCGGAAGTTTCCGGGCACTGGGGTCGGGACCAATCGATCCACCCTGAACCCATCTCCGAGTTGGCCTTCGGAGTTCGACCCCCAGCAAAAGGCTCTGTCTCCGGCGACGAGTCCACAGGAGTGATTCCAGCCTGCCACGATGTCATGGAAGGATCGGCTACCTCCGACGGGCCCAGGCCTTATGTGATCGGCACGAGATCCGTCTCCCAGTTGGCCGCCGACGTTTCGTCCCCAACATGATGCCACACCTCCCGGTCCCAGGCCGCAGGTGTGAGAAAGACCAGCCGCAAGCACGGAGAAGCGCGTTTCAGTATCGACCACCGCGCCGGACCGGCTGTCCATGGTGGTTCCGTCCCCAAGCTGACCCGACTCGTTGGCACCCCAGCACCAGGCCTCCCCTTCGGCATTCAGTCCGCATCCGTGCGATACTCCCGCAGTCATTCCGATCAGGCCTCCCAGTGATCCCTCCCCACCCTGCCCTCTGTCGTTGGCTCCCCTGCAGGAGGTCCTCCCGCCGGAGATGTGGCAGACGTGGCTCCCTCCGACGGCGAAGGTTCGGGCCACTACGACTACGGGATCTGGCGCGGGCGGAGCTGGCGGGAGTGAATCTGGTTCGGCTACCTCCTCTACGGCCTCCTCAGGTTCGGGTTGGGGAACCGCCCCGGCCGTGGCCTGGAAAGTGAAGAGCGCTCCCTCAACATCGGGGATCGAAGCCGTTACCCACTGGGTTCCCTCGGAGGATCCGAGCGTCCACCGGGTGAATGCCCGGCCGACACCATCCGTGCGAATCAGCTCCGGTCCTACCTGCCCACCTCCCTGGAGGACCTCGAACCGCACCTGGATTTCTGGAAGGGGATTCCCGAACTCGTCCTCGATCCGTACCCCGAGAAAGTCCGGGAGGGGTTCACCCGGGAAGCCGTCCTGTTGGTCCCCTCCAAGAGGGGTCAGATTCTGGGGTGGTCCAGGGTGGCTGGTGAGTTCGAATCGAGCCTCGAGTCCCTCGGCCCCAGCAACCCGGCCGAGAACCAACGTCACACTGGGGCTATCCGGTAGCAGGACCTCCACCACCACCATTCCCTCCGCATCGGTCCGGGCTTCCGGGGATCCCACGGATCCCGCCCCTTCTTCCACCTGGAAGAGGACAAGTGTGTCCACCAGAGGGAGACCCCCATCTCCCCTAACCTGGGCCCTGAGTTCGATCAATGAGCCCACGAGGCCTTCCGTGGGGGTTCCCGCGGCCATGACCAGGCCAGGTGGGGGGCCGGCAATGAGGTCCTCAGGTTGCGGCCGTTCTTCGGGTGCTGGGGGGGAAGTGGAGGTCTGGATGGGCGCGAAGTCTCCCGGATCGGACGCCCCGACACCGAGTGGGAGTAACTGGTAGACCCCGAAAGAGCCCGCCGCCACCACAGCCGCTGACATGCCAAGAATAGGTCCCCATCTCCGCTTTGGGCGTACCCCCAGCGGTTGAGAGGGTGGAATCGAGGGCCCGGCCTCCGCATCACTCGAAGATTCGTGTGCCACAGATTGAGCTTGGCCCTCAGCCGGCTCCACCGTCGACCAGTCCACAGGGGCGAGAACTCCTTCAACGTCTGCATGCCCCGGAGCTTGGCCCGTCCCAGTGGCAATTCCTACTCCAAAATTGGTCCGGGAGGAGGTCGGCCTTGGGCGAACCCCCTCTTCGGAGAGTTCCTGGAGGAAGGCCTCAGCCGATTCCGGGCGGCCCCCCGGGTCCTTGGCCAGTGCCTTCTCTAGAGTCCTCGCTAGAGCCGGGGCATCGGCGAGACCCAGCGGCTCAATGGGAAGTTCTTCGTTCTTCTGTCTGAAGATGATCGTGAAGACGTTCTCACCCTCCCAGGGGTGGTGCCCCAGGAGCATCTCATATCCCACCAACCCCAGACTGTAGACGTCGGTTCTGCCGTCGACGTTTTTCCCGTCGATTTGTTCTGGGGACATATAAGCAGGGGTGCCGAGAGACGCTCCCGGGACCGTTAGCCGGGCATCCTGGTCCCAAGAACGGGCAACTCCGAAGTCGGCGAGACGAGCTGCGCCAACCTCTTCATCGATGTAGATGTTCTCCGGCTTCACGTCCCGATGGACAATCCGTCTCCGGTGGGCATAGGCCAATGCCGACCCTATGTCCTTTAGGACCTTGATGGTATTTGGGATGGAAAGAGCACCTTCCTGTCTCAGAACCTCTTTCAGGTTCCTCCCAGGCACGTGCTCCATAAGAAGAGCCAGGCTGCCATCGGACAGGCGATGGGTCCCGAAGAGTTTGACGATGTTGGGATGCATGAGTTGGGCCACCAACCGTGCCTCCCGCTGGAGGCGAGCGAGGCCCTCCTCGTCCCCGCTGAGCGCGGTCCGGATGACCTTCATGGCCAAGTCTCGGTCCAGGGCATGGTCCCTGAGAAGGTACACCACTGCCGTGGCACCCCGGCCGAGCTCCCGGATCAACTCAAATTCGCCTCCGAGGCTCTCTACAGCTTTTTTCAGGTCCTCCGAATCCTTCATCGACTCAACCTGTGCCAGATGAGAACCACCATATCAACGCAAGGACCAAACCAATCAACACGGGAATTGCCACCAAAGAGATTCTGAGCGCCAGCGGCTTCCTCCTCCTCCTTCCTCTTTGCCTTGACCGCCGAGGTTGGATGAGGAGCCTCTCTGGGTTCCAAGGAGAGAGTCCCCTATGGGGATCACCTGAAAGGGCCATGTCTCTGGTTCTCCCAGGCCGGAACATCAAGGCCACCGAGACGTTATCCTCCGTGTTTCTCTCCAGGGCTTCCTCGACAAGGCGTCGGGCGGCCTCCTCCGGGTCCGACTCCTTGATCAAAATGGCTTCTAGGTCTTCAGTCGAAAAGACTCGGTGGAGCCCGTCGCTGCAGAGCAGAATCCACCCGCCCTCATGTAGGTCAAAAGGCCCGAAATAGTCGACCTCCACTTCTTTTTCAACACCAAGATGGCGGGAAAGGGCCCCTGCCCAAGGTGAGGATCCCACCAGACCTTCGGTGACCGAACCGTCCCGAACCGCTTCCAAGCCCATGGTGTGGTCCTCGGTCACCTGCACCAAACCAAGAGAATCGAGATGGTACGCTCTGCTGTCACCAACGTTGGCGATCTCGACCATTGTTCCGGTGAGGAGGGCTGCTACTACGGTTGTTCCCAGGGGTTGATCCCTGGTTTCTTCAAAGACGGCGGCGTTTGCCGCCAACGTGGCTGCCACCAGATCGGTGCCTTCGGAGAGGTGTCGGTACAGCGCCCCAAGGGCTGTCTTACTCGCCAGGTCCCCTCTTGCCAAGCCTCCCATTCCGTCAGCCACTGCGGCGAGCCAACGTCCATCGCTGAGTTCGATGGAGAGAACCGTGTCCTCATTGGTTTCTCGAGGGCCCCCGTGGGAAAGGGAACCGAAGAGGAAGTTCTTGACGGAGGTGGTCATGGCAGGAAAAACCGAAACAGGGCTTCTCCGATCCGAACTTGGTCTCCGGCCGCCAGTAGGTAGGGTCCGGCCGAGGGCAGTACCGGGGTTCCGTTGATCTCAACGGGGTGGTTCGGTGCCAAACTCTCGATCATCCAAATCCCCTTTTGGAACGTCATCTTGGCATGAAGGGGTTGGATAGACGGATGATCAAGGGTGACGTGGTGGGGCGGGTCCCCGTGCTCCCATCCAATTGTGACTTCTTGTTCCTCACTTTCCCCTCTCTGAAAGCGGATTTCTTGTTGTATCACCTCGGGAATCAACGGCTCCAGGCGGCCCGGCAGCATCTGAACGGTGGCCCGATGTGGTGAGAGGGGTTCCGGGGCCAGAGTTTCTATTCCGACAATCCTCTCAGATTCCGGTTGAGCCTCCTCGGGGAGGGCGGGGGTTGGTGGTACAGGTTTCTGGTGGGATTTCCCGAAGAGGTTTCTAATCCAACTCCGGAGCCGGCCAAGTGTTGAGGGCTCGAATTGATCGGTGATCAAAATTGGTGACGGGCGTCTCGGGCGTCGGCCTCGGCCGGAATCGTCATGGAAACGGAGCTTCACCATGAGGGGAGGGGGGGGGAGGGGCGGGGGGGGGCAAGAGTCGTCAAGCACTGGGTCCCCGAGGGTGAGGAGTCACCACCGGCATTGGTAGCGATGACTTGGTAGCAGTACTCGGTGCTGGGGGTCAGGCTGGTGTCACCGAACGTGGTGAGTCCGCTCGTGGTGGCCGCAAACGCGATGGGCGTGCAGCCCGAGCCCGAGCATCGGTTCAGCTTGTAGTCCGTCGCTCCCGCCGAGGCCGTCCAGCTCAGATCGATCATCGTCGCTGGTGTCGATCCCGCCACCGGTGTGA